>NZ_JAUYTS010000028.1 GCF_030695085.1 Falsiroseomonas sp.
GTTCCGGGAAGAAGGCGAGGTGGCGGAACGGCGTGAACCGGCTGGTAAAGCGTACATCGCGCCAGGCCAGCGGGAAGGTGTCGATCGGGCTTCCGGCGAAGCGCCAGCGGCCGCTCTCGTCCTCGTCGGTGGGATCGAACACTGCGTCGGCGGCGTCGAAGGCGGCCGGGTCGCGCGGCGACCAGAAGCATTGGGGCTCGGGCCGCACGACCGTGTGGCGGCCGTAGCGCTCGAGTTTACGGCCGCCGCCGCTATCCAGCAGGGCGTAGTCGGCCCAGGCGCGGGTCACGAGGGTTTCAGGCGACGGGTTCAGGCGCGGCGGCATGGCCCGCTGATAGGCGGAGAGGCGCGGCCGCGTCCAGCCTGTCGTCGATTTCGACCTGGACCGCGGGCGGAGCCCCGACGTCCCGGCGATGGGGCGTCTTGTCCCAGGCGAAGGGATCCAGCACCAGACGCCAGGCCGCATGGGCGAAGGCGAGGCTGAGCAGCGCCCAATAGGCCGGGGCCGTGATCATGTCGATCAGACTGTAGCGAACGCCCGCGCGCCGGGCCCCGATGGCGCAGGACAGCCAGGCCGAGGCGGCGCCCAGCATCAGCACGCTGAGCGCCAGCAAGGGCGTCCCTGGCGATAGACCCGCCATGGCCGCGACCAGGACCGCCGCCGCGACCCAGGCCAGGCTCAGGCCGTGGATCGCCGCCGAGACCAGACCGGCGCCCACGGTCAGGACGAGCGCCATTATCCCGCGCCACCCAAGCCGCCACGGCCGGCGGGTGTGCACGCCCCAGGTCTGCAGGTAGCCTTTCAGCCACCGGGTCCTCTGCGGCAGCCAGGTCGCAAGGCTGGCCGGCGGCGTCTCCCAGGTCGGAGATGAAATCACCCCCAATCGCCAGCCCTGGCTCCAGAGGCGAAAGCCAAGATCGGCGTCCTCGGTGACATTCCAGGCGTCCCAGCCGCCCACCGTGCGGAGCACATCGACGCGGAAATGATTGCTGGTGCCGCCGAGCGGGAAGGGCAA
>NZ_JAUYTS010000029.1 GCF_030695085.1 Falsiroseomonas sp.
GCGGCCGATGGCACGCTGCACCCGATGCAGGAAGCCTTCCGCGAATACCACGCGCTGCAGTGCGGCTTCTGCACGCCGGGCATGGTGATGTCCGCCATCGACCTGGTGAACAAGCACCCGGACGGCATGAGCGAGAAGGAAATCCGGGAGGGTCTGGAGGGCAACCTCTGCCGCTGCACCGGCTACCACAACATCGTGAAGGCGATCGCCGCCGCGCAGGATGTGATGCATGGCCGCGTGCCGGAACTGGTGCGCGCCGCCGCCGAATAGCCGGAGCAGTCGAGGCCTGGGCCGCGGAACAGCCCCCCGCCAGAGGGGGCGCCACGGTTCATTGGGGAGGAATGAACGATGAACGTGGTGACACCCTTCGAGGGAATCGGCGCCAGTCTGCGCCGCAAGGAAGATTATCGCTTCCTGCTGGGCCGCGGGCAGTATGTGGACGACCTCAACCGGCCGGGCCAGACCCATGCGGTGATGCTCCGCAGCCCGCACGCCCACGCCACCATCGACCGCATCGACACTGCCGCCGCCAAGGCGATGCCCGGGGTGAAGGCGATCTTTGTGGGGGAGGATATGGCGGCCGAGTCGATCGGCGGCATCCCCTGCGGCTGGCAGATCCACAACAAGGACGGCTCGCCGATGGCGGAGCCGATGCATCCGGCGCTGGCGCTCGGCAAGGTGCGCCATGTCGGCGATCCGGTGGCGGTGGTGATCGCGGAGACCAAGGCCCAGGCGCGGGATGCGGCGGAAGCCATCGTGGTGGACTACACGCCGCTGCCCGCGGTGTCCTCGACCGAGGCCGCGGTGAAGCCCGGCGCGCCGCAGGTGCATGAGGCAGCGCCCGGCAACCTCTGCTACGACTGGCATATCGGCGACAAGGCGGCGCAGGAAGCGGCCTTTGCCCGCGCCGCGCGGGTGGTGAAGATCGAGACGACGAACAATCGCCTGGTGCCGAACGCGATGGAGCCGCGCGCGGCGATCGGCGATTTCGATAGTTTCTCGGGCGACTACACGCTCTACACCACCAGCCAGAACCCGCATGTGATCCGGCTGCTGATGGGCGCCTTCGTGCTGCACATCCCGGAATCCAAGCTGCGCGTGGTGGCGCCTGATGTCGGCGGCGGCTTCGGCAGCAAGATCTACCACTATGCCGAGGAGGCCATCGTCACCTGGGCCGCCGGCAAGGTGAAGCGGCCGATCAAATGGACCTGCGAGCGCAGCGAATCCTTCATGTCGGACGCCCACGGCCGCGACCATGTCAGCACGGCGGAACTGGCCCTGGATGATCAGGGAAAGATCCTCGGGCTGAAGGTGCATACGCTGGCGAATATGGGTGCCTATCTCTCCACCTTCGCGCCCTGCGTGCCGACCTACCTCTACGCCACGCTGCTCTCCGGCGTGTATTCGACGCCGGTGATCTATGCCGAAGTGAAGGCGGTGTTCACCAACACCGTGCCGGTCGATGCCTATCGTGGCGCCGGGCGGCCGGAGGCGACCTATCTGCTGGAACGGCTGATGGATGTGGCGGCCGCCGAGGCGGGGCTGGACAAGGTGGAGTTCCGCCGTCGCAATTTCATCCGGCCGGACCAGTTCCCGTACCAGACGCCGGTCGCCCTGCAATATGACAGCGGCGACTATCACTCGACGCTGGATGCCTGTCTGGAGACCGCGGGCTGGGCCGGGTTCGAGGCGCGGCGCGCGGAATCGAAAGCACGCGGCAAACTGCGCGGCATCGGCATATCCACCTATGTAGAGGCCTGCGGCATCGCGCCCTCCGCCGTGGTGGGCTCGCTCGGCGCGCGGGCTGGGCTGTATGAGGTTGGCACCATCCGCGTGCACCCCACAGGCAGCGTTACCGTGCTGACCGGCGCGCATAGCCACGGGCAGGGGCATGAGACCACCTTCGCCCAGCTCATCGCGGACAAGCTGGGCGTGCCGACGGCGAATGTGGACATCGTGCATGGCGACACCGCCAAGGTACCCTTCGGCATGGGCACCTATGGCAGCCGGTCCCTGGCGGTGGGTGGTTCCGCCATGGACAAAGCGATGGACAAGATCATCGCCAAGGGCAAGCGCATCGCGGCCCATCTGATGGAAGCCAGCGTCGAGGATGTGGAGTTCGAACGCGGCACCTTCCGGGTTGCCGGCACGGACAAGACAAAGACGCTGACGGATATCAGCCTGGCGGCCTATGTGCCGCACAACTACCCGATCGATGAGATCGAACCGGGGCTGGAGGAGACGGCCTTCTACGACCCGAAGAACTTCACCTATCCCGGCGGCTGCCACATCTGCGAGTTGGAGATCGACCCGGAAACCGGACGGGTGGAGGTGCTGAACTTCACGGCGGTTGATGATGTGGGCCGCGTCATCAACCCGATGATCGTGGAGGGCCAGGTGCAGGGCGGCGTCGCCCAGGGCATCGGCCAGGCGCTGCTGGAGGCGGCGATCTATGATGCCTCCGGGCAACTCGTCTCCGGCTCCTTCATGGACTACACCATGCCGCGGGCCGGTGACCTGCCGGATGTCGGTGTCGCCACCCATGTCACGCTCTGCACCCATAATCCGCTGGGGGTGAAGGGCTGCGGGGAGGTCGGCGCCATCGGGTCGCCGCCGGCGGTGATGAATGCGGTGGTGGATGCGCTGCGTGACTATGGCGTGCGCCATGTGGAAATGCCGGCGACGCCGCAGAAGATCTGGGGCATCGTCAACGCGCACAGGCTTGCGGCCGAATAGCTGAGGGGATCGAACCATGTATGATTTCGCCTACCACAAGCCCGCCTCGGTCGCGGATGCCGTGAAGATCCTGGCGGCCGACCCCGATGCGCGGCCGATCTCCGGCGGCATGACCCTGCTGCCCGCGCTGAAGCTGCGGCTGAACAAGCCGACCTCCGTGGTCGACCTGTCCGGCATCGCGGAATTGCACGGTGTGAAGCGGGAAGGGGACAAGCTGGTCATCGGCGCCCTGACGCGCCATGTGGAAGTCGCGACGTCCGCCGAGGTGAAGGCCGCGATCCCGACCCTGGCGGCGATGGCCGGCACGATCGGCGACACGCAGGTGCGCAACCGCGGCACGATGGGCGGCTCGGTCGCCAATAACGACCCCTCCGCCGATTATCCCGCGGCGCTGCTGGCGCTGGGCGCCACCATCCAGACCGACAAGCGCAAGCTGGCGGCCGAGGACTTCTTCACCGGCATGTTCACCACGGCGCTGGAAGTCGGCGAATTGGTGACGGCAATCCACATCCCGATCCCGACCAAGGCCGGCTACGCCAAGATGCGGAACCCGGCGAGCCGCTATTCCATGGCCGGCGTCTTCGTGGCGCAGACCGCCGCCGGTGTGCGCGTCGCGGTGAATGGCGCGGGCAATAACGGCGTGTTCCGCGAAAAGGCGATGGAAGCGGCGCTCACCGCCAACTGGTCGCCCGATGCGGTGGCCGACGTGAAGGTGGACCCGGGCCTGCTGAATGGCGACATCCATGGCAGCGCCGAATATCGCGCGCATCTGGTGACGGTGATGGCCAAGCGCGCGGTGATCGACGCCGGCTGACGCCCCTGCCTGCCTTCCCAGCCTGCGCGACGTGGCGCAGGCTGGGGGCCTGACGGCAGGAGAGACGGCGTGCAGATCGACGACCCCAACATCATCGCGGAGGTCCGTGCGGTCTTCGATCGCTACGAAGCCGCGCTGATGGCGAATGAGACGGCGACGCTCGACGCCATCTTCTGGGCTGACCCGCGCACCGTGCGCTTCGGCATCGGCGAAATCCTGTATGGCATCGAGGCAATCCGGGCCTTCCGCGCCTCGGTGAAGGCCTATGCCCAGCGCACCCAGCGCCAGGTGCGGATCACTGCCTTCGGGCAGGATGTCGCGGCGACGCATCTGGAATATGAACGCATCGGCACCGGCCTGGTGGGGCGGGAGACCAAGATCATGGCGCGCATCCCGGGGCAGGGGTGGCGGGTGGTCTCGGCCCATGTCTCGCTGCTGGCGGAAGGTGATCCGGGGCGTGTGATGGGAGAGTCGCGTTGAGTGAGTCAGGGCTTCGGCCGCATGTGGTGGTGATCGGCGCGGGTATCATCGGCGCCGCGACGGCGATCGGCGCGCTGCGCGAAGGCTTCCGCGTGACCATCCTGGAACCGGGTGAGCCGGGTGGCGAACAGGCGGCGAGCTACGGCAATGGCTGCTGGCTCAGCCCGATGTCGGTGATCCCGCCCGCCAGCCCCGGGCTGTGGAAGAAGGTGCCGAAATTCCTGGCTGACCCGCTGGGGCCGCTGGCAATCCGCTGGTCCTACCTGCCCCGGGTGCTGCCCTGGCTGGCGCGCTACCTGTGGGCCGGCTGGACGGAGGCGAAGGTGCTGCGCGCCGCGCAGGCGCTGCGCCCGCTGCTGGTGGGCAGCCCCGCCCTGCACAAGGAATTGGCGGACCAGGCCGGCGTCGGCCACCTCATCGAGCGCCGCGGCCTTGTCTACATCTATGAGAACCGCGCGCAGTTCGAATCCGAGGCGATGGCCTGGCGCATCCGCAAGCAGGTCGGCATCGAGTGGCTGGAACTGGACGCGGATGAGATGCGCCAGCGCGAGCCGGACCTCGACCGCCGCTACACCTTCGGCGCGCTGGTCGAGGAAGGCGGGCATTGCCGCGATCCGGGTGCCTATGTCGCGGCCCTGGTGGCGCAGGCCTGCGCCGAGGGTGCCGTGCTGCGGCGCGAGGCGGCCACCGGCTTCCGCGTCGAGCAGGGACGGCTCAAGGCCGTGCTGACGCAGGGCGGGGAGGTGGCCTGCGACCGCGCGGTGATCGCGGCCGGCGCCCATTCCCGCAAGCTGGCCGCCTCGGTCGGCTCCGACGTGCCGCTGGAGACGGAGCGCGGCTACCACGCCGTGGTGGCGGATGCCGAGGCCGGGCCCCGCACGCCGATGATGCCCTATGACGGCAAGATGTCTGTCACTTGGACCGATCGCGGCCTGCGCTGCGCCGGGCAGGTGGAGATTGCCGGGCTGGAGGCCGCGCCGAACTGGAAGCGGGCGGAAATCCTGCGCGACCATCTGCTGCGCAGCTTTCCCGGCCTGCCGCGAGATTTGCCGGCGAGCCGGGTGAAGATGTGGATGGGGCATCGCCCCTCCATGCCGGATGGCCTGCCCTGCCTCGGCCCGGCGGCGGCGACGCCGGACGTGCTGCTGGCCTTCGGCCATGGGCATACCGGCCTGGTCGCGGCACCGCGCACGGCAAGCGCGATTGTGGACCTGCTGGCCGGCCGCAAACCGGCTCTGCCGATGGAGTCGTTCAGTCCGGCGCGATTCGCATGACCCTAATTGGCGCATGAAGGCTCCGTCGCTGGGAATCCTTGCGCTTTTCGCTGGTTTTTCTTGCTACCTGGTGCAATCTTGCACGGTGGCGGCCCTGCATCGTGTCGGGTCGTGTCCACAAGTACGGATTGCATAAGAACGTGTTTCCCGACAACGAGCAGGGCGGCGCCGGGTCCGTCGAAGCCGAAGTGAAGTGGTACAATGCCCGCAAGGGCTTCGGCTTCGTCCTGGGACCGGATGGACAGGACGTCTTCTTCCACGCCTCGGCCTTGACCGAGGCGGGCATCGAACCGCCGGACACCGGCGACAAGTTGAACTGCGAGATCGGGGCGGACCGACAGGGCCGGCGCCTGGTCACGCGGATTCACTCGGTCATCAAGGGTCCGGGCGGCGGCGACAGAGCCGCACGTCCGGGTGGGTTCGGGGATCGTCCGCCGCGTCGGGATTTCGGAGGCGCGCCGGGTGGCTTCGGTGATCGTCCGCCGCGCCGCGACTTCGGTGGCGCCCCGGGCGGCTTCGGAGACCGGCCGCCGCGCCGCGACTTCGGCGGCGCGCCTGGCGGCTTCGGCGATCGTCCGCCGCGCCGCGACTTCGGCGGCCCGCCGGGCGGTGGCTTCGGCGCCGGTGGCGGCGGCTTCGGCGCACCGCGCGGCAATTTCGGCGACCGTCCGCCGCCGCGCCGCGACAGCGGCCGCGACGAGGGCGGCCCGACCTATGCCGTGCAAGGCACGGTGAAGTGGTTCGACCAGGTGCGCGGCTTCGGCTTCGTGACCCCGGAAGATGGCGGGCAGGACGTGTTCCTGCACTCCTCCGTCCTGCAGCGCGCCGGCCGTGCCGATGTGCAGCAGGGTGAGAAGGTGGCGCTGGATGTGCGGGATGGCCAGCGCGGCCGCCAAGCCGTCAACATGAAGGAATAGCCCAGCCCTTTCGGGCTTGGTTCGGAAAAACCCCGGTCACGAAAGTGCCGGGGTTTTTTCGTGGAATTAACGAAAATCCGTAGATGACAGCGGGTGCCAGGCTGGATCTTTACTTACTGTTTACGATCCGGAGCGGAGTGTAAGGGCACCGCGACGCAACGCCCATCGCGGGGAAATCGCCATACGGGAAGATCCCGGAGGAAACGCGATGTCGAGCGCCCATACCGTCCCATCGCCCATGGCCAGCTACGTGGCCTTACCCGAGGAGGCCGGCCTATTCTGTGATCCGGTGCTGCGGCTGGGCATTTCCTGGCTCGATGCGCCAAGCCGCAGCGACCGTTCCGGCGATGCGCGAAGCACCACCAGCCTGGCCGAGGCCGTGGCCGGCATCGTCGCCATCGCAGTGGCCCGCGCCCGTACCCCTGCCGACCGCCTGGCGCTGCGGCGCGCCGTGGATCGGGCGCTGGCTCCGCTGGATCGTGACACAGGCGGCCAGCAGGCACCAGACCCGCGCGAGGCGGGGCTGACGGAACCCCCCTCTATCCGCGACGCCCAGGGGGAGCAGGAGGCGGATCGGCTCGGCGCACTGATGCGGCGGCAGGCTTCCGGCTGAACCGCCGGGTCAGCCGAAGCGCGCGGGCCGCAACCCGCCATGCAGCCAGTTGACCATTGTGTAGATGTCATAGACCGGCAGTCCGAGCTCCGCCTGCAATGCGGCGGCGTAGGGCGGCATATTGGTGCATTCCAGCACGATTGCCCCCACCTCCGGATGCCGCGCCACCAGCGCGCGCCCGGCATCGAGAATATCCTGCTCGGCCAGCGCCACATCCATGTCCGCCGCCTCGGCCTGGATCAGCACGCGAAAGAACTCCCGCCCGCCTTCCGTGCCCTGCACCGGAATATCCAGCGGCACATTCGCGGCGCGCAGATGCGCAGGCGTGAGCGAGCTGCTGCTCACCGTCACCACCCCCACCCGCTTGCCCGGCGGCAGCATGGCCTGCACCCAGGGCACCTGCATGAGCGACGATGTCGCGACCGGCACCTGCACCGCGGCGGCCAGCTCCGCCTGGAACAGGGTCAGGAAACCGCAATTGGTGGTGATCGCCTCGGCCCCCAGATCCACCAGCTCGCGCGCCGCCGCGATGAAATCCGGCAGTAGGCCGCGCGCGCCCTGCAGCACCACCTTTTCCGGCGTCGCGCCGCGCACCACGCGGAACAGCACCGGGAAGGGCCAGGTGGTGCCGTTGCCCATGTCGCCGGGAATGCGCGGGAACCGTGCCTCCAGCATCAGGATGCCAAGTGGTGCGCCGTAGATGGATTTACCGCCACGGGCGATGCGCGGAGCAGGGGAGGGTGTGGGCATGGCCAAAGCCTAGCCCGTTGACGCTTTCTGTCCAGCCAGGGTTGGCAAGGGGTTGCACAGTGGGCGCCATGGCGGTTCTTTTACGCTCGAACAGGACGAGGATTGCTGCAATGAAATTCCGACATCGCCTTCTGCTGCCACTGCTTGCCGCGCTGGGCGCCGCGGTGCCGGGCCTGGCGCAGGCGCAGGATACCTGGCCGTCGCGGCCAATCGAGTTCCTTGGTGGCTTCCCCAATGGCTCAGGCGTGGACATCTATGCACGCCGCATCGCGGCGCCGCTGTCCCAGGCGCTGGGCGTGCCGGTCGTGGTCAACAACCGCGTCGGCGCCGGCGGCAATATCGCCTCCAACCACGTGGCCCAGGCGCGGCCGGATGGCTACCTGATCCTGTTCGGCACTGCCGGCACGCATGCGATCAACGCGACGCTGTACCGCCGCCTGCCCTTCGACCCGATGCGCGACGTGACCCATATCGCGCATCTGGGCGACGTGCCGAATGTGCTGATCACCAGCATCCAGCACCGCCCGCAATACACCGACTGCGCGGCGCTGGTGGCGGATGCCAAGGCACGGCCCGGCGCCCTGAACTATGCCAGCACCGGCAATGGCGCCTCCACCCACCTGGCGGGCGCCGTCTTCGCCTCCACGGCGGGGATCGACATGCTGCACATCCCCTTCCCGGGCCAGGGGCCTGCCATGGCCTCCCTGCTCGGCGGGCAGACCGACCTGTTCTTCAACCAGGCCGGCCCCTCGGTGGGCATGATTCGCCAGGGCGCCGTGCGCGGGCTGGGCGTGACCACCCCGCAGCGCCTGGCCGCGCTGCCGGACGTGCCGACCATCGCCGAGGCGTGCAACCTGCCGGGCTTCGAGAGCACTACTTGGTACGGCGTATTCGGCCCTCCTGGCCTGCCCGCGCCGATCCAGCAGCGCCTGAACGCCGAGATCCGCAAGATCATCGAGGCGCCGGATTTCCGCGACTGGCTGGTGAACAACCAGGGCATCGCGCCATCGACCGTGCGCACGCCGGAGGAGTTCCGCCAGGTGCATGAGCAGGACATCGCCCGCTGGGGCCAGATCGTGCGCGCCGCCGGCGCCCAGGTGGACTGACAAAGGGGGAGGGGGCTTCGCGCCCCCTCCCGGCTAAGTTTGGTGACGCAGGGTCACCAGGATTGGGCGCCGGGCCGCAGGATGGCCTTGGTCGTCGTCGCCAGGTTGCGCGGCGCGGGCGGCGGCATCTGCGGCCGCTCCATCCGGCCCCAACCGGCGGCGTCGGCCACCGTGCCGCCCTCCATGACAATGCGACCGCGGACGATGGTGGCAACCGGCATGCCCACCGTTTCCATGCCTTCATAGGGGGTGAAGCGGCTGCGGAGGCTGTGCAGATCGGCGCCGCGGATCACGCCTTCCTTCGCCGGGTCCACCACGGCGATATCCGCATCCGCGCCCGGCTGGATCACGCCCTTGCGCGGATACAGCCCGAAGGCCTTGGCCGGCGCGGCGCTCGCCATCCGCACATACTGCTCCATCGTCGTGCGGCCCTGATGCACCAGGGTCAGCATGAGGCGCATGGAGGTCTCGACGCCCGGGAAGCCGCAGGCATTGTCCCAGAAACTGGCATGCTGCTTTTCCGCCATGGCATGCGGCGCATGGTCGGTGCCCAGCATGTCGATGGTGCCGTCCAGCAACGCGGCCAGGATCGGCGCCTGCTGCGCCCTTTCGCGGATCGGCGGGTTGAGCCGGGCGATGCGCGCCTTGTCGCCAACCAGATCCTCGGCGGCCAGAAGAAAATACTGCGGCCCGGTCTCCACCGTCATCGGCACGCCGCGCGCCTTGGCATCGCGGATGATGGGCAGCGACCGCATGCAGGATTCGTGCACGATATGGATGCGCGCGCCGGTCCATTCGGACAGGGTGATGGAGCGATTCAGCGATTCCAGCGCGACGATATCCGCCCGCGCCGCCAGATGCGCGAAGGCATCGTCGCGCCCGGCGGCCTTCATGCGGTTCTCGCGCCAGAACAGCATGGGCGAGTTCTCGGCATGGATCGAACAGCGCAGGCCGAGCTCGGCCAGGATCTCGAAGCCCTCCAGCACCGCGCCATCATTCGGTGCGGGCAGGTTGCCGGTGGTGTTGCCGTAGAACAGCTTGGTGCCGATGATCCCGGCCTCGGCGAGCTGCGGCAGGATATCGAGCGTGCGTTCGTCCAGCAGCCCGTACAGGCCGTAATTGACATGCGCCTGGCGGGCGGCCGCTTCCTGTTTGATGGCCAGGGCATCGAGCGACCAGACCGGCGGGTCGGTATTCGGCATGTCGAAGATGGTGGTGACGCCACCGGCCGCGGCAGCGCGGGTGCCGGTGGTCCAGTCCTCCTTCTGGGTCATGCCGGGTTCGCGGATATGCGTGTGCACATCGATGGCGCCGGGGATGATGAATTTGCCCGTCGCCTCCATCGTGCGCCGGGCACGCGGTGCGAAATCCGGGTGCCCGACAAAGACGACCAGCCCGTCCTTCACCGCGACGTCGGCCGTGAAGCGCCCGGTCTCGTTGACGACAATGCCGCCGGTGATCAGCAGATCCGCATAGAGTTCGGTCATGGTCAGATCACCCAGCCGCCATCGACGGTGAAATCCTGCCCCGTGGTCTGGCGCGACAGGTCGGAGGCGAAGAACAGCACGGCATTCGCCACATCTACATCCGTGCTGATGCGGCGCAGCGCGTATTCGCTGGCGTGCTTCACGCGGGCTTCCTCCAGGCTGATGCCGTCTTTGCGCGCCATGGTGGCCAGCACGTTGTCGAAGCGGTCGCCCTCCACCATGCCGGGGGCGACGCAGTTCACATTGACATTATGCGGGCCGAGTTCCAGCGCCGCGGATTTCGTCAGGCCACGCAGGCCCCATTTGCTGGCGGAATAGCCGGCCCGCCCGGCGCGGCCGCGCATGCCGAAGGTGCCGCCGACATTGACGATCTTTCCCGAGCCCGCCGCGATCATGGTGGGGGCGAAGGCGCGCATGGTCAGGAAGCAGCCGGTGACGTTCAGGCGGAGGATTTCGTCGAATTCCTCCGGCGTGGTTTCCCAGAAGGTTTTTCCCAAGGGGCCACGGCCGCCGGCGATGTTGATCAGGGCGTCGCAGCGGCTGAAGCTGGCGAGGACGGACTTCGCCATGGCGTCCACGCTGGCGGCCTCCATCAGGTCGCATCCAAAAATCTCGGCGCGGCGGCCCATGGCGCGCACCTGTTCGGCGACGGGTTCGATGGCGGCGGTGTCGCGCCCAACCAGCGCAAGGTCGGCGCCGTGCTCGGCCAGCAGCAGGGTGCAGGCGGCGCCCATGCCCTTGGCGGGGCCGGTCACCACCGCCACGCGGTCCTTCAACAGCATTCTTTGGCGTCCTCCGTTGCGCGCTCAAGGCCCCCCACCCCGACCAGCCTTCGGGGTGGGGGTCCTTCTCTACTCCGCCTTCAACAGCCGCTTCGACCGCGTCCAGCCCTTCGCCATCGCCCGGCAATGGCAGGCCACATGCGGCGCCACCGCCTCGCACCACGCACGCGATTCCGCCGTCACGCCGCGCAGGCGCTCGGCGGCGGCATTCGCCTCCCGCGCCAGCTTCGCTTCGTCGATGCCGAGCACGCGGCGGTCGCGCAGCTTCCACTGCCCGGCGATCATCACATCGGCGACGGCGCTGCCATCCTCGGTCCAGACCATCTGGTTCGCCGCGTTGTTGAGCGGCGCCCAGTTCACATGGTCCAGGTCCAGCAGCACGAGGTCCGCATTGCGCCCGGCCTCGATCGTGCCGCCCTCCAGCCCCAGCAGGCTGGAGGAGCCCTGGGTCGCCAGCCGCACCGTCTCCGCCGTGCCTAGCCAGTCATCATCCTCCGCATCCTCCCAGAGGCGGGAGGCGAAGGCGGCGAGGCGCATGGCCTCGAACATGTTCTGGTTGTCGGAGGAGGAGGACCCATCCGTGCCGATGCCGACCGTGACGCCGGCCGCGATCGCCTTGCGCACCGGCGCGATGCCCGAGGCGAGGCGCATATTGGCGCCCGGATTGTGCGAGATGCCGGCGCCGCGTTCGGCCAACAGCGCCAGATCCTCATCGGTCAGCCAGACGCCATGCGCCACGCTGAACCAGGGGCCGACCAGACCGAGCTTGTCCATGTGGCCGAGCAGCGTCGCGCCACCATAGCGAATTTCGCCGCCGGCCGATTGGTAGCGGCTTTCGGCGACATGGCTCTGCATCGGCAGGCCGTGCTCCATGGCCAGCGCCCGGCAGGCCTTGAGGAAATCATCCGTACCGTGCAGCGGAATCGTCGGCGCGACGCCAAAGCGGATGTTCCGGCTGCCATGCGACCAGTTGCGGGCGATGTCGCCCATGGCGCCCAGCGTATCGGCCGCCGGGGCGGCAGACATCGCCGCGACCTTGCTGCGGAACGGCTCCGGCAGGCTGTCGATCAGGCCGGGCGTCGCCTGGAAGAAGGTGAGGTCGCCCAGCATCGGCGCCAGCACGGCGCGGAGGCCTACCGCCGCATAGGCTTCCGCCATCGCATCCAGCCCCTCCGCCGTCGGCAGCGGGATTTCGGAGGGCAGGTCATAGACCGCGGTGCAGCCCTTCTTCAGATTCTCCACGGCGTTCAGCGCGGAGGACAGGTACTTGTCCTGCAGCAGCCGCCCGCCGGTGACCCAGGGCGCATGGGCCAGCAGCAGAGCGAGGTCCCATTTGTCGCCGGAGCCCTTGGCCAGGCCGCCATGGCCGTGCGTGTGGCCGTTCACCAGGCCGGGGATGATGAGGCGGTTGCGCGCATCGAAGGGCTGCGCGGCGTCCACCTTGCTGCCGGGCGGCAGCAGCGCGGCAATCCTGCCGCCTTCGACCAGCACCTCCTGAAAGCTGGTGGACAGCGCATCCGGCGCCAGGACCCGGGCGCCGGTCAGAAGGATCTTTGACATGCGTTCCTCGCGAGACATGCGGCCGGTGCGGTCTGCACCGGCCGGGCGGGTGGCCCGCGCTTATGCAGGCGCCCGGAACCGGAAGGCTGGATGGCCTTCCTCAGAACATGCGCTCGGATTTCGGCGGAAGGAAGCGGTCGGTGAACATGCTCTCGGCGGAGGGCGGGTTGGCGACGCCGAGCGCCTCCGCATTCACCTGCACCAGCTGCTGCGCGCGCGCCATGTCGAGGTAGCCCATGCCATTGGCGCGGCTGTTCGGCGTGATGATGGAACGGTCGCGCGTCATTGCGAAGCGACGGGATTCCAGCGCCTCGTCGAACAGCGCCTCGCGCCGCTTCAAGGCGGCCATGCCGGCGGGGATATCGTTGAGCAGCAGCTTCAGCCCGTCGATCGAGGCCTTCACGAAGCGCGCGGCCACATCCTGGTTCCGCTCCAGCCATTCGGCGCGGACGAAGACGCCGGAGCCGTACAGGTCGAGGCCATTCTCGGCATAGGGCCAGGACAGGATGTTGTCCTCCGGGATGCCGAGGCCCACCAGGTTGAAATGCACGGTGAACAGGAAGCCCGTCACCGCATCCACCTGGCCGGTGCGCAGCATGGTGTCGCGCAGATTGGCGGCCATGGAGGTCCAGCGCACGCGGGACGCATCGATGCCGGCCACCTTGGCGAAGGCCGGGAACAGCAGGCGAGAGCCTTCGCCCTCGGGCGCGCCGAGGCTCTTGCCCGCCACATCCTGCGGCTTCTCGATGCCGCGGCCCTTCATGGTGACGATGGCGGCCGCCGTGCGGTCGAACACCGGATACAGCATGACCAGCCGGCTGTTCGGATTCTCCGCGTTGAACTTCACCGCGCCGGAGAAATCCGCGAAGCCGATATCGTAGGCGCCGGAGCCGACCTTCACGAGCGCATCGCCGGAGCCGAAGCCGCGATCCATCCGCACGGCAAGCTGGGCGCGCTCGAACAGGCCGCGATCCTGGGCCAGCGCCCACATGCCGTGGTTGCCCTGCAGCGCCCAGTCCAGTGTGAAGCGCAAGGCGGTCTGCGCGCGGGCGGTGCGGATGGCGGGCAGGGCGAGCGCGGCGCCGGCGCCGGCTGCGATCAGGGTGCGACGGTTCAGCATGTTCGGGGTCCTCCTCGGTCGGCGCACCATAACCCGGAATTGTTCGCTGTCACCGCCCTGAAGGCGCCGGATGGGGCATTGCGGGCGCCGCGCTGCCGTTGGTTTGGGCATCTGCCTTCGATTTGGGCCGGTCAGCGGCGCATCCGGCTGCGCTGCGCCAGATACAGCGTGGCGCCGACCATGATGAGCGTGCCCCACATCAGGCTCCAGCCCGGCGCTTCGCCGAACACCGCCAGGCCGATCATCGCAGCCGCCGGGATCTGCACATATTCAATGGGCGCCAGCAGCCCGACGGGTGCCCGCCGCGCCGACCAGGATGCCAGGAAATCCCCGGCAATGGCGCAGGCGGAGCCGGCGATCAGCAGCAGGAGGGCGGTGTGGGATGGCGTCTGCCAGACCAGGGCGGAGACCGGCCCCCAGATCAGCACGGAGCATATGGCATACCAGGCCACCACGCGCGCTGGCGGCTCGGTGGAAGACAGCGCCTTCACCGCCACCAGCACCCCGGCCCCGCAGGCGCCGCCCGCCAGCGCCGCCATCAGCCCGAGCGAAGGCGCATCCGCCAGGCCCCCCGCCGGGCCGACAATCACCAGCACGCCGGCAAACCCCACCGCGGCGGCGATGGCACGGTCCCAGCCCACCTTCTCCCCCAGCAGCAGGAAGGCCAGCGGCAGTGCCCAGAGCGGCTTGGCGTGCAGGATGGCCACCGCATCGGCCAGTGGCAGCAACAGCAGCGCGAACATGGAAAGCATGAAGCTGGCGGAGCCGGTGGCGCAGCGGGCGACATGGGCGCCGGGGCGGCGCGTGGCGAGCGCCGCGGTGCCGTGGCGCAGCAGCCAGGGCAGCATGACCAGGGTGGTGAAGACGCCGCGGGCGAAGGGCACCAGCGGCACCGGAAGGCCTTCCTGCATCGCGGCGCGGAAGCAGGCATTCATCACGGCGAACAGCAGGCAGCAGCAGACCATCAGCCCCATGCCGGCCAGCACGCGGCGTCCCTCCACCGGGGATGGGGGCGCCGTGTCCGGCATGGGGGTTACTTGCGCTGCAGCTGCTTACGCTGCGTTTACTTCCGTTCCGGCGCCAACTCCGCTTCCAGCTCCTTGATCCGGGCGAGCAGGGTGGTCCGCAGGGTGGGGGAATTGTGCGGCTTGATCCCGGCCAGCGTTTCCTTCAGCTCCGCCAGCAGGCGGCGCTTTTCCTGGGGCGAGCGGCGGATCGGGCGATTGTCTGAGAACTGGCCCTCATGCGAACGCATCGGCGTGACCTTCCCGGGCTGTTGTTGATGGCCTGGGGTTACGGGCAGGCGCGGCGGGCGTCAACGCGCGGCAGAAGCTGCCCGAACATGCATCAAGCTGCCTTGCAAGGGGCGGCTTTGGCCTGAACAGGCTACCCTGCGGCGCCCGGGCCGCTTGCCCAAAAGGGCGCGCCGGCGCAGATATCGGCCCAGCGCGGTTGCGCGCCGCAGGGACCATCAAAAGGGAACCGAGAACGATGCCGAACGCATTCCAGCCCTCTCGCCGCGCCGTGCTGCTGGGGGCCGCCGGCGCCCTGGCGGCCCCGGGCCTGCTGCGCGCCCAGCCCGCCGCCATCAAGCTTGGCATTCTGCAGCCCGTCACCGGCGCCCTGGCGCAGGATGGCGAGTATGGCCGCCTCGGCGCCGAGCTCGCCATTGCCGAAATCAATGCCACAGGGGGCATCAAGGCCCTCGGCGGCGCCCAGATCCAGATGGTATTCGGCGATGCCCGCTCCTCGCCCGAGGGTGGCACGGCCGAGGTCGAGCGCATGCAGGCCGAAGGCGTCGTGGCCGTGGTCGGCGGCTTCGCCAGCCCGATCTGCCTCGCCTCCTCCCAGGCCGCCTCGCGCTACGATCTGCCCTATGTGGCGGATGTCGGCGTCTCGGATGCCATTGTCAGCCGCGGGTTGAAGAACACCTTCCGGTTTTCCCCGGGCTTCGGCAGCATCACCGCCGCGGCGCTGGATAACCTGGTGACCCTGAACGATGCGGCCGGCAAGCCGGCGAAGACCGTCGTCGTGGTGCATGAGGATGGGCTGTTCGGCTCCGGCATGGCGCGGCTGATGGGCACGGAACTGCCGAAGCGCGGCTTCGAGGTGCTGGAGACGATCAGCCACCCGACGCCGGCGCGCGACATGTCCAACATCGCGCTGCGCATCCGTGCGCTGAACCCCGACCTGATCATCCCGTCCAGCTACTACGCCGAATTCGTGCTGCTGAGCCGCACCCTGCAGCAGCGCCGCATCCGGCCGAAGGGCATCTACTGCGTGCTGAACGGCGCGGCATCGAACTACCGCTTCCTGCGCGAATTCCCCGAAGCGGCGAATCTGGTGATGGACGTCAACCATTGGGCCGACCCGCGCAAGCCGAAGACGGCGGAGCTGCGCCGGCAGGTGGAGGCGCAGAACCGCTTCTGGCTGTACAACACGCCGATGAACTACTCGGCGGTGATGCTGGTGGCCGATGCGCTGGAACGCGCGGGTGCCGCCGACCGCGCCAAGGTGATCGACGCGCTGGCCGCGACCGATGGCAACTTCACCCGCCACATCATGCCCTATGGCCCGACGCGCTTCGTCAACGGCCAGAACCAGGCGGGCCAGGCGGTGAACACGCAGATCCAGGGCAACGACATCAAGGTGATCTTCCCGACGGATTTCGCCGACGCCCAGGCCGTCTTCCCCTGGCCGGCCTGAGGTTTTTCGATGCCCCTCTCACGCCGGGCGCCGGGCATCCGGCCGCCTTGGCTTCGCCGCATGCTCGGCGGCGGCCATCCGGCCGCCCGGCGCGTCTGAGGTAGGCGCGCCGCATGAGAAATTTTCCGCCTGAGATCGTGATGGAGGCCGTGGCGAACGGCCTCCTCACCGGTGCCGTCTATGGGCTGGTCGCGCTCGGCCTGACGCTTGTCTATGGCGTCCTGCACATCATCAATTTCGCGCATGGCGCGCTGCTGACGCTGGCGATGTATGCCGCCTGGGTGGCCTGGGCCGCCTTCGGGCTGGACCCTTACATCGCGATCCTGCCGCTGGTGCCGATCTTCTTCGTGCTCGGCTATGGCGTGCAGCGCCTGGTGATCGGGCCGGCGAGCCGGGGTGAGGATTCCAACATCCTGCTGGTGACACTCGGTCTGTCCATCCTGCTGGAGAACGCCATGCTGGCGATTTTCCGGTCCGATACGCTGTCCGTGCAGGTGGATTACGCGATGGAGGTGGTGGAGCTCGGGCCGATGCTGCTGTCCTTCCCGCGTGTGGTCGGCTTCGGCGTGGCCTTCGTGGTGGCGGCGGTGCTGTTCGTGCTGCTGCGCATGACCGACACCGGCCGGGCGATCCGCGCCGTGGCGAAGGAACGCACCGGGGCGGCGCTGGTCGGCATCGATGTGCGCCATGTCTATGCGGTGACCTTCGGCATCGGCACGGCCTGCCTTGCGGTGGCGGCCTGCCTGCTGCTGCCTTCGTTCTATGTGAACCCGCGCGTCGGCAATGCCTTCGTGCTGGTGGCCTTCACCATCGTCGTGCTCGGCGGCATGGGCAGCGTGCCTGGTGCCTTGCTGGGCGGGCTGGTGATCGGCGTGGTGGAGTCGCTGTCCGGCCTTTATCTCGGGGACAGCCTCGGGCAGCTCGGCATCTTCGTCATCTTCATCCTGGTGCTGCTGTTCAAGCCGACCGGATTGTTCGGGGCGAAGGCATGACGGCGCGGGATGTCTGGCCGATTCTGCTGTTCGGCGCGGTGGCGGCGCTGCTGCCGGTGTTCGTCACCGCCGGCACGCTGCTGAACTTCGCCATCTTCACGCTGATCATCTGCCTGGCGGCGCAGGGGTGGAACATCCTCGGCGGCTTCGGCGGGCAGTATTCCTTCGGCCATGCGGCCTTCTTCGGCACGGGCGCCTACACCGCGGCGGTGTTGCAGGTGCGCTATGGGGTGAACCCCTACGTCACTTTCCTGGCGGGCATCGCGCTGGCGGCCATCGTTGGCTGGATCATCGGCTTTCTGTCCTTCCGCTCCGGTCTGCGCGGCAGCTATTTCGCCCTGGTCACGCTGGCCTTCGCCGAGGTGTTCCGGGTTCTGTCCAATGCCGTCGAGTTCACCGGCGGCGCCGCGGGGCTGCTGATTCCGCTGGATGCGCGGGCGGCCAATTTCCAGTTCGAATCGCGCGGCTGGTTCTATCTGGTGGTGCTGGCGCTGGTGGTTCTCGCATTGCTGATGACCCGCGCGCTGGAACGCTCCCGCCTCGGTGCGCAGCTGGTCGCGGTGCGGGAGAATGAGGATGCGGCGCGGGCCGTCGGCGTCGATGCGCTGCGGGTGAAGCTCTCGGCCATCACGCTCTCGGCGGCCATGACGGGTGCGGCGGGCGGGTTGTACGCCCAGTACTTCCTGTATCTCGACAGCACCATCGCCTACGGCACCTGGATTTCCGTCGAAGCCCTGCTGGCGCCGATCATCGGCGGGGCGGGCACGGTGTTCGGCCCGGTGATCGGCGCCGTCATCCTGCACACCCTGGCCGAGGTCACGCGCATGATGGTGGGCCGCATTCCGGGCATCGACCTGGTGATCTTCGGTGTGCTGCTCATCCTGGTGGTGCGCTTCCCGCCGCGCAACCTGCTCGCCTGGCTGCGGGGGCGGCGATGAGCTTCCTTGAAATCCGCAACGTCTCGATGCGCTTCGGCGGGTTGATGGCCGTGTCGGACGCCAGCTTCGACGTGGCGGAGGGCAGCATCACCGGGCTGATCGGACCCAATGGCGCGGGCAAGACCACGCTGTTTGCCATCGTCTCCGGATTCCAGAAGCCGACCAGTGGGCAGGTTCTGTGGAGGGGCAAGGAGATCACGTCGCGGCCGCCGCATGTCCTGGCGGCGGAGGGTCTGTCCCGCACCTTCCAGATCGTGCAGCCCTTCGCCGGCCTGTCGGTGCGGGAGAACATCGCCGTCGGCGCCTTCCTGCGCCACCGCCGCCGCGCTGATGCCATCGCGCTGGCCGAACAGGTGGCGGAGCAGGTCGGGCTGACGGCGGAACTCGACAAGCCTGCGGCAGCGCTCACCGTCTCCGGCCGCAAGCGCGTGGAATTGGGCAAGGCGCTGGCGACGCAGCCGAAGCTGTTGCTGCTGGATGAGGTGCTGGCCGGCCTGAACCCGAGCGAAGTGCGGGACATCGTGCCGGTGGTCCGCGCCATCCGTGATTCCGGCGTGACGGTGCTGATGATCGAACACGTCATGCAGGCCGTGATGAACTTGTGTGAATCGGTGCATGTGCTGGCGCAGGGCCGCATCATCGCCAGCGGCACGCCGGCCGAAGTGGTCGCGACTCCCGCCGTGGTCGAAGCCTATCTCGGCCATGGCGCGGCCACGCGACTGTCAGGGGGCGCGCATGCTTGAGGTGCGGGACCTGGTCGCGGGCTATGGGCTGACGCGGGTGCTGGAGGGCGTTTCGCTGGATGTCACGGCGGGCGAGATTGTCGCGGTGCTGGGCTCCAACGGCGCCGGCAAGACGACGCTGAACATGGTGCTGTCCGGGCTGGTGAAGCCGCGCGGCGGGGAGGTGCGCTTCCTCGGCGAGCGCATCACCGGCCTGTCGCCGGCGCAGATCATGGCGCGCGGGCTGATCCAGGTGCCCGAAGGACGCAAGATCTTTCCCAATCTGAATGTGCGGGAGAATCTGGAGCTGGGTTCGTACCGCCGCGCCAAGGCGAACCGCGCGCAGAATCTGGAAAAGGTCTTCGCCACCTTCCCGCGGCTGCGCGAACGCGTCGCGCAGGCGGCGGGCACGCTTTCGGGCGGCGAGCAGCAGATGCTCGCGATCGGCCGCGGCATGATGGCGGAACCGAAATTGCTGATCCTGGACGAGCCCTCGCTCGGCCTGTCGCCGCTGCTGGTGGAGGAGATGTTCGCGCTGATCCGCCGCCTGCATGGCGAGGGCTTGGCGATCATGCTGGTGGAGCAGAATGTCGCGCAGTCGCTGGATCTGGCGGACCGCGCCTATGTGCTGGAACACGGCAGCTTCGCATTGGCAGGACCGGCCGCCGAGGTGCGGGAAAATCCGGAACTGAAACGCGCCTATCTCGGGCTTTAGGGCCAGACTCTTGGGGAAGGAAAAACCATCATGGCCATCGTGACGCCGGGCGTGAAACCCGCCTCCGCGCTGCTTGCCACGCCACCCTCCTCCTGGCTCGGGGAATGGGCCGCCTTCGCGGCGCGCGCGCGCTTCGCCGATCTGCCGGCGGAGGTGGCGCAGCGCACGCGCCTCGCGCTGCTCGATTGCATCGGCGCCATCGCCGCCGGCGCGCAGGAGGGCGAGGTGCAGGCGCTCGCCGCGCGCATGGTCTTGCGCGAGGGTGGTGGCGATGCGCCCATCATCGGCTTTGGCGGTGGCGCGCGGCCGGGGACGGCTGCCTTCCTCAACGGAACCTCCGGCACCATGCTGGAGCTGGATGAGGGCAACCAGTATGCCCGCGGCCACCCGGCCATCCATGTGGTGCCGGCGCTGCTCGCCGCGCCGCGTGGCGATGGCGCCAGCTTCCTGATGGCGCTGGCGCTGGGCTACGAAATGGGCTCGCGCGTAGGCATCGCCAGCAAGCTGAATGTCGCGATGCATCCGCACGGCACCTGGGGCACGCTTGGCGCGGCCGTGGCTGTGGCCAAGTTGCATGGCGCCAGCGCGGCGGAGTTCCGCGGCGTCATCAACATGGCCTCCTCCCTCGGCCTCGCCACCTCGCGCAACAACATGCTGGAGGGGGGCACGGTGCGGAACACCTATGCCGGTGTCTCCAACATGCTGGGGCTGACGGTGTGGGACCTGGCGCGGGCCGGCTTCGAGGCGGAGCGTGACGGCGTCGCCACCATCTTCGGCCAGGTCTCCGCCACCGACTTCCGGCCGGAGGAGATGGTGCTGGAATTGGGCACGCGGTGGGAAGTGGCGCGCAACTACTTCAAGCGCCACGCCGCCTGCCGCTACACCCATGGCGCGTTGGACGCGCTGGCGCGCATCACGGCGTCCACGGGCAAGCTCGACCCGGCGCAGGTGGCCTCCATCGCGGTCGAGACCTATCTCTGGGCGGCACAGCTCGACAGCACGGCGGCGCCGAACATGCTCGCGGCGAAGTTCAGCATTCCCTTCGCGCTGGCCACCTTCATCGTCCACGGCGCCGCCACCGTACCGGCCTTCCGTGGCCCGGCGCGGGAGAATCCCGAGATCCTGGCACTGGCATCGCGCGTCACGGTCGATGAGGATGCGGCGATGACGGCGCAGTTGCCGGGCCTGCGCCCGGCGCGCGTCACGCTGGTGATGCAGGATGGCACGCGCCACGTGGCGGAGGTTACGACCAACCGCGGCGACACCGAGGACCCCTTCACCGAGGCCGAGGTGCGCGAGAAATTCCATGAGTTGACCGACCCGGTCTATGGCCGGGACCGCGCCTCGGCGATCGAGGGTGCGGTGATGGGGATGGGGCCGCATACCGAGGCCTCCGCATTGGTGGAACTGCTGAAATCATGAGTCTGGATGCCGTCACACTGGCCGTGCTGAAGGGCCGGCTGGAACAGATCGCCGATGAGATGGATGCGACACTGTATCGCAGTGCCTTCAACCCAATCATCGCGGAGGCGCGCGACGCCTGCCACGGGCTGTACCAGGCGGAGACCGGTGCGACGCTGGTGCAGGGCACCAAGGGCCTGCCGATCTTCGTCGGTGCCATGTCCTTCGCCGTGCAGGCCGTCATCAAGCGGGTGCGTGCGGGCGCCGGGCTGGAGCCGGGCGACACCTTCATCTTTAACGATCCCTATGAGGGCGGCACCCATCTGAACGACTTCCGGCTGGTGCGGCCGGTGTTCCGTTCCGGAAAGCTGTTCTGCTGGCTGGCGAGTGTCGGCCACTGGCTCGACATCGGCGGCAACGTGCCCGGCAACTACAATCCGCGCGCGACAGAAAGCCACCAGGAAGGCGTGCGCTTTCCGCCGGTGAAGCTCATTCGTGCCGGGGTGATGCAGCAGGATATCCTGGACATACTCGCCGCCAATTCGCGCGTACCGCAATCCAACTGGGGCGACCTGAATGGCCAGCTCAATGCGCTGGATCTCGGTGAGCGACGGTTGCTGGAACTGCTGGACGATACCGGCGATGCCGTGGTTGATGCCGCCTTCACCGCGCTGGCGGATCGTGCCGCCGCGCTGATGCAGGCGGAGGTCGAGGCGCTGCCCGATGGGCACTATGCCTTCGAGGATTACCTCGACAATGACGGCGTGGTGGATGAGCGGCTGACCATCGCTTTGGACATGACGGTGCAGGGCGGGCGGATGACGCTCGATTTCTCGCGGTCCTCGGCGGCCTGCCTCGGCCCGATCAATATTAGCTACGCCACCAGCGTCGCCGCCTGCT
>NZ_JAUYTS010000051.1 GCF_030695085.1 Falsiroseomonas sp.
TTGTCGTCGCGCTCATCGGCGAAAAACTCCTTGCGGAATTCGATCCCGTTGCCGCCGGTCATGCCCGCACCCTCCCGCCAGCCACCGACAGGATGGCCGAGATAATCGGCTCATACCCGGTGCAGCGGCAGATATTGCCGCTGATCGCCTCGATCACCTCATCGCGCGTGGGCGCAGGATTGCGGTCCAGAAGCGCCTTGGCCGAAATCAGCATGCCGGGCGTGCAATAGCCGCACTGGGCCGCGAAATGTTCCATGAACGCCTCTTGCAGCGGGTGCAATGCGGGTGTGGCCAGCCCTGCGGCGGTCTCGACCCGGCAGCCCTGCACCGCCTCGGCCAGCGTCAGGCAGGCCAGATGCGTGGCTCCGTCGATGGTGACGGTGCAGGCACCGCAGGTGCCCTGACCGCAGCCATATTTTGGCGACATGTCGCCGACACTGCGGCGCAGAAAGTCCAGCAGGTTCTGACCGTCATCGGCAAAGGCCGCGCGGTCGTGTCCGTTCAGGGTGAATGTCACAGGTCGTTTCGCCATCTAGCGGCCCCCCATCCGTTCCAGCAGGCGGCGCAGATGCACCCCCGCCACCTCGCGCCGGTACCATGCGCTGGCGATGGCATCGGTCGGCGGGTCCAGCCCCTCGGATGCCACCTGCGCCGCTCGCGCGATCGTGGCCGCGTCCAGCGCCTGCCCTTCCAGCACCCGCTCCACCGCCGCCGCGCGCAGCGGCGTCGGCCCCATGGCACCGAAAGCCACGCGCGCGCCCCGTATCCGCCCGCCTTCACGCGGCAGATGCACGGCAATGGACAGAACCGACACGCCCTTGGGCTTGATCCGGCTGACCTTGGCAAAGGCAAAGTCAGCCGGGTTGCGCGGGCGCGGCACCTCGATGCTGGCGATCAGCGCGGCGCGTCCACGGTCGCGCAGCAGGTCTTCCAGCGGGCGTGCGCCCTGCCCGACCGCCACAACGCGCGCGCCCAAAGCCAGCAGTGCCGCGGTGAAATCGCCGTAAGGATGGGCGGCAAACAGATTGCCCCCCACCGTGGCCATGTTGCGCACCTGCGGCCCGCCCACGG
>NZ_JAUYTS010000057.1 GCF_030695085.1 Falsiroseomonas sp.
CATCTAACCATCAAAAACACAATTCCATCCGGCCACCCTTCCCCCCGCATCCATCAACCACCCCACCTCAGTGAGACAGCCACAGCGCAAGAGCCAAAGAGCAAACCAAATACTCTTCCCTCAACAGATATACAGATTGAAAGAACAAGGTCTCGTCCGAGGCCAGAACCCTGACCAACGGCACCACCGCATCGCTGCGAGGGAGGAGACCGGCGCCGTAGCGGCGGGGGAGAGCATCTAGCGGATCTCTCCGCGGTTTGCAACCCCGCCTTTTCGGCGCCCCGACCAGAACCGTGTGGCTCGTCGTCGGTGAGGGGCTTCTACGGCCCAAGGCGGGGGGAGTCAACACGGGGTCGCACATGCCGTCACATAGCTGCCATAACTCCCAACCCCTTGACATTGCTGCCGGCGTTACATTGCGCGCCTGCCTTTTCGGTTGACTTGGCAGCCGGTCCTCAAGAAGTTCCCCGCCGGGACCACTCGGGACATGACAACAGTATGATTTCCAACCTGCGCCTCGCTCTTTGCCTTTGCGTCGCCTTCGCCGTCCCCGCGGCCGACGCCACCCCGGCATTGGAGCCTCCCGCAGAAGCGCAGAGAATCGTCACCGTGGAGCCGGGGGATACGCTGGGCGGGCTGCTCGGCGATGCCGGGGTCGAGGCGGCCGAGGCCCATGCCGCGATCGCCGCCCTCACCCCGGTGTTCGAGCCGCGCCACCTGGCCGTGGGGCAGGAGGTCGGGCTGCGGCTGGATGCGGAGAACGCCCTCATCGGCCTCGAGATCGCACCACGCCCCGGCCATACCATTGCGCTTCATCGCCAGGATGAAGGTTGGGCGGTGCAGGAAGTGGTCACCCCCCGCCTCCGCCACCTCGCGCGCGTGGATGCGGAGGTGACCGGCGGCGTGTTTGCCGCCCTCACCCGCGCCGGCCTGCCCGCGCCGCTGACCCATTCGCTGATCCGCGCCCTGTCGCATGAGGTGGATTTCCAGCGCGACCTGCAGCCGGGTGACCAGGTCTCGGTGGCGTTCGAGCGGCTGCGCGGCCCGGATGGGGATCTGCTCGGCCACGGCCAGCTGCATTATGCGGCGCTCAGCCTGTCGGGGCGCATGCTGGAAATCTGGCGCCATGCCGGGCCGGACGGCAATGTCGCCTGGTATCGCGCCGATGGGCGGCCGCTGCGGAGCGGCTTCCTGCGCACCCCGCTGGATGGCGCCCGGCTGACCTCTGGCTTCGGCATGCGCCGCCACCCGATCCTGGGCTACAGCCGCCGCCATGCCGGGCTGGACTTCGCCGCCCCCACCGGCACGCCCATCTTCGCCGCGGCCGATGGCGTCGTTGCCTCGGCGCGGAGCGAGCGCGGCTATGGCCGTACCGTGCGGCTGCGCCATCCGGGTGGGGTGGAGACGGTCTATGCCCATATGTCGCGCTTCACCCGCGGTCTGAAGGCGGGCGATCGGGTGCGGCAGGGGGCGGTGATCGGCGCGGTGGGCTCCACCGGCATGTCCACCGGCCCGCATCTGCACTACGAGATCCGCATCGCCGGGGTGCCGCAGAACCCCGCCCGCGTGGCGCTTCCGGGCGGCGCGCCGCTGCGGGGCCGGGAACTGGCCGCTTTCCAGGATAGCCGGCGCGCGCTGAACGAACATATGGCGAGCCTGACCGCCAGCCACACCGAAGTGGCGCTGGCGGCCGACTGATCCCGCTCAGTCGCCGCCCGCCAGGCTTTCCTCCAGCCGGATCTCGGGGGAAAGCCGGCTCGGCAGCAATTCGCCGCGCCGTTCCAGCAGCGGGTGCGCCACCATCGCGAAATGCGCGCCGATCCGGCGCAGGTCGCGCACCGCATCCAGCAGCAGCCCGGCCGCCGCACCGCCCTCCGCCGCAGTGCGATCCGCGGCCTCCGCCATCCGGGCCAGGGCCAGGCGCTCCGCCTCGCGCAGCGCCTCCTTCTCCCGCACCAGGCGGCGGGCGGCCTCGGCATCCTCCCGCATGAAGACGGCGACGGCCAGGCGAAGCTGCGCCTGCAGGCGCAGATGCAGCGCGGCAAGTTCGGCCGCGATGTCCTCGGGCAGCACCAGGCCCCGGCGCAGGCGCTTGGTGGCCAGGCCGCCCAGGTCGCGGTCCAGCACATCCCCCGCATGTTCCAGGGAAACCGCGAAGGCACGGATCTCGGCCAGGCGCCGTGCCTCCTCCTCCCCCAGGATCTCCTGTGGAATGCGGGCCAGGTAGAACTGCACCTGCCGGTGCAGGCGGTCCACCACGTCATCCAGCCGCTTGGCCGCCTTCGGACCTTCCCGGTTGCCATCCTGGAAGGCGGCGGCGGAGGCGGCGAGCATCGCCTCCACCGCATCGGCAATCCGCAGCACCTCCCGCGCCGCATTGGCCAGCGCCACCGGCGGGGTCTCCAGCGCTCCGGTATCAAGGTAGCGCGCGGCGCCGGCATCCTCCGCCTGCGGCCGGTCCGGCACCCAGCGTTGCAACAGGCGGGCCAGCGGCCCGAGCAACGGCCAGGCCAGCAGGGCCGTGCCCAGGTTGAAGGCCAGATGCGCCTGCGCCGCCGCCAGCGCGGTGACACTGCCCAGCAGCGCCGCGGCCTGCGGCAGCAGCGCCAGCACGATCGCCGCCCCCACCACCCGGTTCGCCAGATTGCCGAGCGCCACGCGCAGCCGCGCCCGGTCCGGCCCGGCCTCTCCCAACGCGGCCAGCAGCGGGTTCAGCGCGCTGCCGAGATTGGCGCCCAGCACCATGGCGATGCAGGCCTCCGCCCCCACCGCGCCGGAAGCCGCCAGCGCCGCGATGAACAGCATGGCCGCGACGGAGGAATGCGCCGCCCAGGCCAGCACCGCCGCCACCAGCAGGTTGGGCAGCGGCATCGCCGCGATGGCGCCCAGCACCTGGTGCAGCGCCGGCGAGGCCTCGACCGGCTCCATCGCCTGCCCGATCAGGTGCAGGGAGGTCAGCATCAGCCCGAGCCCGATCGCCACCCGCCCCAGATCCCGCGCCCGCCCGGCCGCGCCGCGGCGGAAGGCGACGACGCCGCCCAGGATCAGGGCAGGCGCCAGGAAGCCGGTGGGGAAGGACAGCACCAGCACGATCAGCGCCGTGCCGAGATTGGCACCCAACATGCCCGCCAGTGCCGGCGCCAGCGCCACGCCCGCGCCAGCCGCGAAACTGCCGAGCATCAGCGCCGTGGCGGTGGAGGATTGCAGCGCGGCGGTGATGGCCAGCCCCGCCAGCACCGCCCGCCCGCGCCCGCCGAGGCCTACACCCAGCACGTGGCGCAGCCGCATCCCGAAGCCGCGCTGCACGCCGGACTGCACCATGTGCAGCCCCCACAGCAGCAGCGCCGCATGTCCGGCCAGTTCCACCAGCAGCAGCGCCTGCGACAACGCCCGCACCTCCATCAAAAAGCGCCCGACGCGGCGGCGCGTGTCATAAAACTGCAATATCGCAGCCTAGACCTCTCCCGGGCTGTTTCAAACTGCCATCCTGGCCTCCGGTTCAGGGATCACCGCGTCGGGATGTGATGGATCTTCGGTAACCCCTTCCCACCGAGGCAGGCGGCGTCCATCTTGCTGCGATGAACTGGACCCTGATCCTCGGCGCCGTCGGCTGCCTAGTAGCTTGCTTTGCAGCGGCCTCGACCGGCGCCATCTTCAAGCCAGGGGCCTGGTATGCCGGCCTCCGCAAGCCCTGGTGGAATCCGCCGAACTGGCTGTTCCCGATCGCCTGGTCGATCCTGTTCCTGATGATGGCCGCGGCCGGCTTCCTGGTGTGGCGGGAGGATGGGCTGGGCCTGCCGATGCTGGTCTGGGCCGGGCAGCTCGTGCTGAATGCGGGATGGTCGGCGGTATTCTTCGGCCTGCGGAAACTGGGCTGGGCGACGATCGAGGCCGTGGCGCTGTGGTCCGCGATCCTTGCCTGCATCCTGCTGTTCGCGCCGATCTCCACCACCGCCGCCTGGCTGATGGTGCCCTATCTGGCCTGGGTCAGCTTCGCCGTCTTCCTGACCTACACCATGTGGCGGCTCAACCCCGGGCCGCACCCGGTGATCCGCCGCGAGGAGATCGGCAACCTGACCCAGCGGGCGCAGATGTAGCTGTCGGGGTTTCTGACGCCGCGCCGGCCTGCCCGGCGCCATCATCCAGCAGCGGCCTGATTCGCCAACCCGTTCCCGAGTGGCATCGATGTTGCTGCCTCCCTGCCCCATGAGCAATTTCAGGCGCTGGGAGCATTATTGATGCAGGCGAGAAACCGGCTATTCGGCACGATCGCGCTGATCGGCGCCAGCCTCGCTGTCCTTGCCGCGGCCCTGGCGGGACCGCTGGCCGCAACCGACATCCTGCGGCAGTTCAACCTCGTCACCATTGGCGACTTCTCCAGCAATTCAGACGTCGAGGGTCGCAGCGCCATTGGTGGCAACCTCACCGCCGGCGCCACCTTCTTCAACAACCCCGGCGCGGCCGAGGCCTCCGCCTTCCGAGCGCTGACGGTCCAGGGCAGCGCCACCACGGGCGGCCCGCTGAACGTCAACAATGGCGGCGGTGTCACCATCGCCGGTTCGGCCGCCGGCATCATCAACACCAATGGCGGCGGCGGGCGGTCCATCGGCGGCGGGCCGGATGACCCCGCGCCGAACCCGCTGCCCGATTTCACCGCGACCTTCGTCACGCCGCTGACCGCGCTTTCGGCGCAGCTGGCCGGGCTCGCGGCGAACAGCCTGCTACCCGGCCCGGCCACGCCCGGCTTTCCCAACAACCTGCCGATCACCGCCAGCGCCGGCCCTGGCCTTGCCGTGTTCCACGTGACGGTGGCGGAGCTGTCCGCCTTCGCCTCCTTCAGCGTGAACCTGAATGGGCGCGAGGGGGCGATCATCAACGTGACCGGCGCCTCCTATACCGGCCAGGCGAATTTCCTGAACGCCGTCAGCGTCTCGCGGGACGTGATCTGGAACTTCGTGGATGCCACCAGCATCGACTTCCAGCGGCAATGGGGCGGCACGGTGCTGGCGCCGCACGCCACCGTCCGCAACCACACGCCGATAGAAGGCAGCCTGTTCGCCGCCGCCTATGACGGGCGGGGGGAATTGCACAGCCAGCCGATCCGCTTCGACCTGCCCGTCAGCCACCCGGTGCCGGTGCCGGAGCCGGCGAGCCTGGCGCTGTTCGGCCTCGGCCTGGCCGGTCTCGGACTGGTAAGGCAGCGCCGGCGCGCCGGCTGAGATCCTTCAGCGCGCGGGCCGCCCCGGTGCGGGCCTCGCCGGTGCGGGCCTCGCCGGGGCGTGCCGCCGGATGCTGCCATCGCGCTGCGGCACGGCGATGGGCGCCACCTCCACCCGCGCCGTGCCGCTACGTCGCATGCCGAGCTGGGTGGCGGTGCGCGGGCTGACATCGATGATGCGGTGGCGCGCGCGTGGCCCCCGGTCCTCGATCCGCACCTGCGCCGACTGGCCAGTCGCCAGGTTGGTCACCCGCGCGACGGTGCCGAGCGGCAGCGTCCGGCTGGCGGCGGAGTTGGAGCGCGCATGGAACCGCGACCCGTTGGCCATGCGCTGGCCATGAAAGCGCTGATGATAGAAGGAGGCCTCGCCCCGCTGGATGCGGCCGGATGTGTCGTCCCCCGGCTGGGCGGGCGCCGTATTCGCCGCGACCGGCGTGGCGCCCAGACAGACCAGCCCGGCCAGCGCCAGAAGCCATTTCCGAAGACCGGACATCGAACCTCCCTCGCTGCCTGTCATGGAACAGGACGCGAGGCGGCCGCGATGGTTCCGTCAGTCCGCCCAGTACAGCCGGTCCGGGTTGTCCACCGTCACCCGGCGGATCAGCGCCGGGTCATCGGTCATCGCGCCCAGCAGATCCACCAGGTCGCCATCATTCGGCATGTCGCCGGCGATGTTCGGGTGCGGCCAGTCGGTGCCCCACAGGCAGCGATCCGGCGCCGCCGCCAGCAGCGCCTGGGCGAAGGGCACCGAATCCAGGAAGGGCGCGCCGGCGGAGGAAACCCGTTCCGACCCGCAGATCTTCACCCAGGCCAGCGGGTTCTTCATCAGCTCCAGAAGCTGCCGGAAGGCGGGCTGCCCGACGCCATCCTTCGCCTTCACCCGGCCCATATGGTCGATGACGAAGGGGATGCGGATGGCCGCGATGGTCTCCGCCAAGGGCACGATATCCTGCGCATCCAGGTGCAGCACCACATGCCAGCCCAGCGCCTCGCACTGGGACAGTACGCGCTGGAAGACCGCCATCTCCGGCATGCCGCCCAGATGGCGGACGAAGTTGAACCGCACGCCGCGGATGCCGCCTTCATGCAGGCGGGCGAGTTCCGCATCCGTCACGCCCTTCTCCACCACCGCGACGCCGCGCATCGTGCCGCCGGACCGCGCGACGCCGTCCAGCGTCACCGTCATGTCGCTGCCGTGGCAGGAGGCATGGACGATGACGGCGCGGGAGATGCCGAGCTTGCGATGCAGCGCCACCAGCCCCTCGAAGGGGGCATCGGGCGGCGTGTAGGCGCGGTCCTCGGCATAGGGGAACACCGCGCCGGGGCCGAAGACGTGGCAATGCGCGTCGCAGGCGCCGGGCGGCAGTACCAGGCGGGGGGTGCGGGTGTCCGGGTCCGGGCCCTTGCAGGTGGGGATATCTTTCTTCACTGCCGGGGGATTCCTGCCTTCTCGATCACTTCCGTCCAGCGCGCGGTGTCGGCGCGGAGCAATTCGCCCATCGCCGCCGCCGTGCCGCCGCGCGGCTCCACCCCCACCTGGGTCAGGGTGGCGCGCAATTCGGTGCTGCCCAGCGCCTCATTCACCGCGGCGTTGATGGCCGCGATGGCCTCGGGCGGCGTGCCGCTGCGGGCGACCAGGGCGTTCCAGCTGGCGACGTCGTAATCCGGCACCCCGGCTTCCATCAGCGTCGGCACATCCGGCAAATTCTCCGCCCGCGTGGCGGAGGTGACGGCCAGCACGCGGAGCGCACCGGCCCGGATCTGGCCCATGATCGGCCCGGTGATCTCGAAGGCCGCATCCACATCGCCGCGGATCACCGCCGTGGTCAGCGCCGGGGTGGCGGGGAAGGCGATGGTCTCGAACCGCGCATCGGCGCGGATCTTGAACAGCTCCGCCGACAGGTTCTGGGTGCTGCCGGCGGTGATGCTGCCGATGTTCAGCCGCCCCGGATTGGCCCGGAGCCGCGCCAGCAGCCCGGCGATGTCCCGGTCCGGCGCATTCGGCGCCACCACGATGGCGATGGGGAAGGCACCCATGGTGACCACGGGGGCGAAATCCGTCAGCGGGTCGAACGGCAATTGCCGGAACAGCGCCTTGCTGATGGCGGTGCCGTTGGAGGCGACGAGCAGCGTATGCCCATCGGCCGGCGCCGCCATCAATTGCTGCCCGGCGACGATGCCGCCGGCGCCCGGGCGATTGTCGATCACCACCGGCTGGCCGAGCCGTTCGGCGATGCGCTGCGCCACTGCCCGCGCCGTGAGGTCCGCGACGCCGCCCGGCCCGAAGGGGACGACGATGCGGATCGGGCGCTGCGGCGCCCAGGCGGAGGGGGAGGATTGTGCGCGGGCGGTGCCGAGGGCCGGCAGGGCCAGCGCCGCGCCGAGCACGGCGCGACGGGTGGTTGTCATCACGGACCTATTCCTGCCTCACATCGTCACATTGGCGCGGCGGATCACCTCGCCCCAGCGTTCCCGCTCCGCGATGATCAGGTCGCGGAACTGCTCCGGCGTGCCCGGTGCGGCATCGGCGCCCTCGGCGGCCAGGCGCGGCTTCAGCTTCTCGCTCTGCAGCGCCTTCGTGCTGGCGGCGTTGATGCGGTCGATGATCGGGCGCGGCGTGCCGGCGGGGGCCACCAGGCCATACCACTGCACCGCATCGAAGCCGGTGACGCCCTGTTCATGCAGCGTCGGGATATCCGCGGCGCTGGAGATGCGGGTCAGGGAGGACACGCCGATGGCGCGCAGCATTCCGGCCCGGATCGGCGGCAGGATGGGCGGGCCGCCCGTCATCGTCATGTCGATCTGGCCGCCGATCAGGTCGTTCATCATCGGGCCGGTGCCGCGATAGGGCACGTGCACCAGCTCGATCCCCGTCGCCAGGCACAGCGCCACCACGGCGGTATGCGCGGCCGAGCCATTGCCGCCGGAGCCATAGGTGATGGTGCCCGGCGCGGCCTTGGCGCGGGCGATCAGCTCCTGGACATTGGTGATCGGCAGCTTGGTGGTGTTCACCGCCAGGATGTTGGCGACATTGGCCACCAGCACGATCGGCGCGAAGGAGGTGACCGTGTCGAAGGACAGGTTGCGGTAGAGCGAGGGGTTCACCGCCAGCGTGCCGATATGGCCCATCATCAGCGTGTAGCCATCCGGCGGGGACCGGACCACCATCTCGCTGCCCAAGGTGCCGCCGGCGCCGGCGCGGTTCTCGATCACGAAGGGCTGGCCGAATTCCTCCTGCAGCTCCGCGCCGAGGGAGCGGGCCAGGATGTCCGTGCTGCCGCCGGGGGTGAAGGGCACCACCAGGCGCACCGGCCGCTCCGGCCAATTGCCCTGGGCGCGCAGGAGTCCGGGTGTCGCGAGAAGGCCGGCGCCGGCGAGCAGCGCGCGGCGTGGCAGATGCAGCCTGGTCATGTTGTTTCCTCCGCTTGGATCAGCGCGCCTTCGCGCGTCAGTTCGTTGATTTCCTGGGCCGACAAGCCTGCCTCGGCCAGCACGTCAGGCCCCGCGGCGCCGAGGCGCTGCGCGGCGGGCAGGCTCGGCGCCATCCCGCCCGAGAGGATGTTGGGCGCGCCGATGGCGAAGGTGGCGCCCTCCGTCGGGTGCTCCTCCTCCCGCACCATGCCGGTGGCGCGGAGGTGCGGGTCGGTGAGCAGGGATTCGATGGTGTTGTAGGGCATCGCCGGCACGTCGTGCTGGGTGAACAGCGCCAGCCATTCGGCGGTGGTCCGGCCCACCAGCGCGGTCGCGCGCAGGGCGAAGTATTCCTTGGTATGCGCCGTCCGTACCGCGACGGTCGCAAAACGCGGATCCTCGATGAGTTCGGGGCGACCGATGGCGCGGAAGAAGCCATGCGCCTGCGAGTCGGTGTTGGCGGAGACGGCGATGAAGCCATCCGCGGTCTTCAGCGGCCGCGCCTCCGGGCTCAGCACCCGCTGGTCGCCGGGCGGGCCGAGGGCGGGGCGGAAGGACATCGGGCCGAGATGTTCCTGCAGCACGAAGGCCGCCATGTTCTCGAACATCGGGATTTCCAGGCTCTCGCCGCGGCCGGTCTTTTCCCGCCGGTACAGCGCGAAACCGATCTGCTGGGCCGCGATCAGGCCGCAGACATGGTCGGCGACCAGCATCGGCACGTAGCGCGGCTCCCCCGTGCTGGCCTCGAAACATCCCGCGATGCCGGAGACGCCCTGGATGACCGTGTCGTAGGCCGGCTTGCCGGCATAGGGGCCATCGGTGCGGAAGCCGACGATCGAGCAATGGATCAGCCGCGGCAGTCTTTCCCGAATTGTCGCCGCATCCACGCCGAGGCGCTTCTGGGCCTCCGGCCGGATGTTGGTCACCAATATGTCGCAGCGCGCGGCGATGCGGGCCAGCACGGCCTTGGCGCGCGGGTGCTTCAGGTCCAGGCAGATGGAGCGCTTGCCGCGGTTGAAGTTGAGGAACTTCCCCGCCATGCCCGGCGTGCGCCCCTTGCCGCCGAGCTTGCGCAGCAGGTCGCCATCCGGGCTTTCCAGCTTGATGACCTCCGCCCCCTGTTCCGCCAGCACCCCGGTGCAGACGGGGCCGACGACGACGGAGGACAGGTCCAGCACGCGCAGCCCGGAAAGCGGCCCGCTCATCCTCAGACCAGTTCTTCGAGGGCCTGCGGAAACAGGCGCATATAGGCCTCGCCATGCACCATCGGCTTGCCGGAATTGCGACCGCCCTGCATGCCACGGTTCAGCGCGACGCGCTCATAATAGGCCCAGAGGTGCTTCTGGGCGGGCAGGCACTGGAAGGCCTTGAACTTGGTTTCCCACACCTCGGAGATGTTCAGCAGCACATCCGGCTTGAAGTCGCATTGCTCGGGCTGGTGCGGCTCGAACAGGAACATGGCGGGGGCGGAATAGGTGTAGTCGGCCTGCGGCTTGTGGCCCATCGCCTGGGCGATGACGCGCGCCTGCTGGGCGAAATGCGCGGCCTCTGGGTGGTCGAAGTTGTACGGGTCCTTCAGCGCATGGCTCAGGACGAAGCTCGGGTTCAATTCGCGAAAGATGTCGATGGCGCGGTCGAGCATCTCCGGCGTGTTGCCCAGCGGGTAGTCGCCGGCATCCATGAACTCGATCTCGGCGCCGAGCACCGCGGCCGCCGCCTCGGCCTCCGCCTTGCGGCCCGCCTTCACGGATTCCAGCGTGGCGCCCTTCTCCTTCCAGGCGAACTGGCTCTCGCCGCGCTCACCATAGGACATGCAAAGGATCTTCATGCGGTAGCCGCGCTTCGCATGCAGCGCGATGGCGCCGCCGGCGCGCCAGACGAAATCGCCCGGATGGGCGGTGATGACGAGACCGGTCTTGGACATGCAATTCCTCGGGGTTGGCACGGTTGGCCCTGAGAATGGTCGCGACAGCCCGATGCGACAAATGGAAAGAACGGCGTGACTATGCCGTTTTGTGCATCCATGCGGACCCTCAAGCGCCGGGCGGCCGCTGCGCGGCCTTGGCTGCGCGGCACAGGCCGCGGCGGCCCTTCGGCCGCTCGCCCGCCTTTGTCGGGCGCAGGGTGCAGCGAATTCCGGCGCAGCTTGCGCCCGGTTTCAGGCGCTGGGCGCTGCGGCCACCTTGTCCCGCGGCCGCGCCCGGAAATGCCGCCGCAGCAGCGCCAGCAGCGCCTCCGCCGCCGGGGACATCGGCACCCCGCGGCGGGACACCACGCCGAGGCGCCGCAGCACCCCCGGATCGCGCAGCGGCACCGCCACCACGCCGGCAGACCCGCTGGCATCCACCGCCAGCCGCGGCACCACCGCCAGCGCCAGGCCGGATTCCACCATGCTGATGGCGGTGGCCAGATGCTGCACCTCATACCGCCACTCCATCGCATCCCGCCTGGCGCCCAGCGCCTCATCCAGCAAAGCCCGGTTGCCGGTATGCGGCGCCACGCGCACCAGCGGGCGGCCCTCCAGATCGGCCCAGGACAGGTGCGGGCGGCTGGCGAAATCATGCGCGGCCGGGCAGGCGACGACGAAGGCCTCGGTCAGCAGCGGCACGATATCCAGGTCCCACCGATTGGCCGAGACGATGGTGATGCCAAACTCCGCCTCCCCCCGCGCCACGCAATCGGCGATCTCGCTGGCCGAATTGTCATAGACCTTCACCGTCACCGCCGGATGCGTCTGCGCGAACTCCACCAGCAGGCGCGGAATGTGGTGCACGGCGATGGTCGGCAGGCAGCCGATGGTCACCGATTCCTCGCCCCGCCCGGCGCCGGCGCGCAACTCGGACAGCACCGCGACCAGCGCCTCCACCGGCCCGCGCGCCCGGCCGGCCAGTTCCAGGCCCGCCGGCGTCAGCGTCACCTGCCTGGTGGTGCGCGCCAGCAGGCGGCAGCCCAGGGCTTCCTCGAATTTGCGGATGCGATGGGACAGGCCGGTCTGCGACAGGTTCAGATGCGCCGCCGCCTTGCGGAAGGACCCACGCTCCGCGATCGAGAGAAAGGCTTCCAGCCCGAGGAAATCGACCGCCATCTCAGGCCGTGCGGCCCTGGTCGAGCAGGATGCAGACCTGGCCCTCCTCGATCGTCACATCCCAGACCAGCAGCGGTTCCCAGCACGGTTCGGCCGTGGCCTGGCCGGTGCGGATGTCGAAGCGGCCGGCATGGGCGGCGCATTCCACCTCATCGCCGATCACCCGTCCCTCCCCCAGATGGCCCGGCCCGTGGCTGCACGCATTCTGCGTGACGAAGAAGACGCCGCCGAGGTTGAAGACGGCGAAATCCCCCTCCGCCGTCTCCACCTTGCGGCCCTCGCCTTCCGGGACGTGGGTTGTGGGGCACAGGCGCAGCATCACTCCGCCGCCGGCCGCATTCGCCCCGGCAGGGCGAGGCCGGTGAGGTCGCTCACACGCGCAAAGCCGCGCCGGGCGCAAAAGGCCTGAAGCCCGTCCAGCACGTTGAGCATCGCATTGGGGCTGACGAAGCTGGCGGTGCCGACCTGCACGGCGCTCGCACCCGCCATCAGGAATTCCACCGCATCCTCCGCGCTCGCGATGCCGCCCACGCCGATCACCGGAATCCGCACCGCCTGCGCGCATTGCCAGACCAGCCGCAGCGCGATGGGCTTGAAGGCCGGCCCGGAAAACCCGCCCATGCCCGCGCCCAGCTTCGGCGCCATGCGCTCGATATCTATGGCCAGCCCCAGGATGGTATTGGCCACCACCACCGCATCCGCCCCCGCTTCCTCCACCGCCCGCGCCACGGCGGCGATATCCGCGGTGTTGGGCGACAGCTTGGCCCAGAGCGGCAGCGTGCAGGCCGCGCGCATCGCGGCAATGGCCGCGGCGGCGGAGTGCGGGTGCATGGCGAAGGCGCGGCCATCCTCCTCCAGATTGGGGCAGGAGATATTGGCCTCGATGGCCGCCACACCCGGCGTCCCCGCCAGCCGCGCCGCGGCCTCGGCAAAGGCCGCGACCGAATCGGCCGAGAGCGAGACCACCAGCGGCGGCGCGAAACGGCGCCATTCCGCCATCGCGTGCACGCAGAAATGGTCCAGCCCCTTGCCGGGAATGCCGATGGAATTCAGCACCCCCGCCTCCGTCTCGCATAGCCGCGGCAGGGGATTGCCCTCCCGGTATTGCGGCGTGACGGATTTCGTCACCAGCGCGCCCAGCCGATTGAGGTCGAAGACCTGCGCCAGTTCCGGCCCGAAGGTGCCGGAGGCCGGCATCACCGGGTTGGCCAGCGGCAGGCCGCCGATCTGGACCGCCATGTTCACCATGCGAGCGCCGCCTGCAGGTCAAACACCGGCCCCTCCGCGCAGACGCGCAGATTCTGCACGGTGCCATCCGGCGCGCGAATCTGCCGCACGCAGCAGAAACACATGCCGAGGCCGCAGCCCATCTGCTGTTCCAGCGCGATCTGCCCGGGAATGCCGTATTCGGCCGCCAGCCTTTGCAGCAGCAGGAACAGCCGGTTCGAGCCGCAGGTGAACACCGCATCCGGCCGGTCCGCGCCCTCGAACCTCGCGCGCAGAAACGCCTCCACCGCCGGTACCGCGCTGCTGCCGTCGCTGTCGAACACCGAAGTGATGGCGGCGCCGGAATCGCCCGCGAATTCCGCCGCCATCAGATCCTCCGGCGCCTGCGCCGACAGCACCGCCTGCACCGCGATGCCCTGCGCCGCGGCGGCCTCCGTCAGCGGCGCCAGCGTGGCGAGGCCGACCCCGCGCACGACGATCAGGATACGCCGCCACCCCGGCTCCAGCCGGAACCCCTGCCCGAGCGGCCCGAGCAGCGAAAGCCTTTCCCCCACCCGCAGCGCCGCCAGCGCCGCCGTGCCGCGGCCCTTCACATGCAGCAGGAAGCCCAGCTGCCGCCCCGGCCCGCAGCGCCAGATGCTCATCGGCCGCCGCAGATAGGGGCCGTTGCCCGCGCCATCCCGGCAGAGCAGATGAAAGAACTGGCCCGGACGGCTAGCGGCGGAGAGCTCCGGGGCGTCCAGCAGCAGCCGGTGGTAGCGGCGCCCGACCGGCGCGCTGTCCACCACCCTCGCCGTCGCCTCCACCACCGGATGCATGGCCGCTTACCGCAGCAAGCTGCGGTTGCGCCGGGGTGTCGGCCCACGGAAGCGGGCGGAAGGTGCCTCCCCCAGCCCGAAGCGCAGGCCGAGCCGGCGCAGCCGCGCCTTGCGCCAGGCCAGCGCCGCGAGCGCCAGGTCGCCGATCGCCATGCCCTGCAGCACCGCCAGCACATTCTGCGACGCATCGCCGCGCCCCGGCGCCAGCCCCGCCGCGACCAGCCCGAGATCAGGCCCGACCTTGCGGGCCAGCGCCATTTCCGTGGTGGCGCCGCCGGCGATCCAGGCGCCGAGGTTGCCGCCGGGGCGGCTGAAATCGGCACTGTCCACGAAGAAGGCCCCGGCCCAGCCGAGCACATCCGCATCCACATCCGCCTGCCCCAGCGCCACCAGCGTGGCGCCCGGTTGCAGATCGGCGGCAGTGATCACCGGCGCCTCCGCGCTGCTGAGGGTGATGACCAACCCGGCCCGGGACGCGGCCTCCGCCGGGCTGCCGGCCGGTTGCAGGGCGAGGCTACCCTTGTGGGTGGCGCAGAATTCCTCGACAGCGTCCGCCCGCCGCGCCGCGACATGCAGCGTGGTCAGCCCCGGCAGGGCCAGCGCCAGCGCCGCGGGCAGATGGGCGGCGATGCGACCGGCGCCGATCACCGCCGCCTGGGTGATGCCCGGCGGTACCAACAGTTTCGCCGCCAGCGCCGCCGTGCTGGCCGTGCGCAGCGATCGCAGCCAGGACGCCTCGATCAGCGCCAGCGGGCGGCCCTTGATGTCCGCCATCCAGAACCAGTCCCGCGCCGCCTCACCTTCCGACAGCAGGCGGAAGCCGGCCAGGCCTGAATCCGGCAGCACGGCGCCCTTCACCCGGAACTGGGCGCCCGGCGTCGCGAGGCGCAGGCTGGGCGGGTCGGACAGCAGCTGGCGGGCCTGACCATATTCCTTCCAGGCCTCCTCGACCGCGTCCAGCGCCTCCTCCGGGGCTACCAGCCCCTCGGCTTCGCCGGCTCGGAGAATGAGGAAATCGTCGTTGTCCATGCGGCGCCCGGCCCAGTGTGCAGCGCGATGGTGGGGCGGCGCGGCGCCAATGCCAAGGGGCGTCACGCTTGCGGCCATCTTGCCACCCGCACCACCCTGGGCAAGCCTGCCCGCATGGATCGCATCGCCCCCGACCTTGCCGACCTCGCCCGGCGCCTGTTCGAGGAACTGCGCGCAGCCGACCATGACGGCACCGGCATCACGCGGGAAACCTACGGGCTGGCCGAGACGGCGGCGATGCGGCGGATCGAGAAGCTGGCGCAGCAGGCCGGGCTCGCCACGGAATGGGATGCCGCCGCGAACCTGCACATCACCCTGCCCGGCACCGACCCGGCCCTGCCCGCCGCCGCCTGCGGCTCGCATCTCGACAGCGTGCCGCAGGGTGGCAATTTCGATGGCGCGGCGGGGGTGATCGCGGGGCTGCTGGCGCTGCTCGGCGCGCAGCGGGCCGGGCCACGCGCGCGCAGCCTGAAGCTGCTGGTGCTGCGCGGGGAGGAAAGCGCCTGGTTCGGCCGGCCCTATCTCGGCTCCTCCGCCCTGTTCGGCGCCTTCGACCCGAAATGGCTCGACCTGCCCGGCCTGCAGGACCCTGAACTGAAACTGCGGGAGGCCATGGCGCGGGAGGGTGCGGAGGTCGCGGTCGTCGAAGCACGCAGGCCCCTTCTGGACCCCGCCAGCCTGTCGCATTTCGTGGAACTGCATATCGAGCAGGGGCCGGTGATGGTGGCACGCGGCGTGCCGGTCGGCCTGGTCTCCGGCATCCGCGGCAATTTCCGGCACCCCGCCGCACGCTGTGTGGGGGAGGCCGCGCATTCCGGCGCGGTGCCGCGCTGGCTACGGCGGGATGCGGTGCTGGGGGCGGCGGACCTCGCCATGCGGCTGGATGCCAGCTGGCGCACCCTGCTGGAACGCGGCGAGGATCTGGTGATGACCTTCGGCATCTTCACCACCGACCCGCGCGAGCACGCCATGACCCGCGTGCCCGGGGAGGTGCGCTTCAGCCTGGAATATCGCAGCGAAAGCGAGGCGACGCTGGCCGATTTCCTGGAACTGGCGGAATCGGAAGCCGCCGAGATCGCGCGCGAACGCCGCGTGCGGATCGAGCTCGGCCCGGCCGTCCGCACCCCGCCCGCCGTGATGGACAAGCGTCTGCTGGCCCTGGCGCGACGGCTTTGCACCGAGGGCCAGATACCGCATGAGGTGCTGGCCAGCGGCGCGGGCCATGACGCGGCGATCTTCGCCAATGCCGGCGTGCCCGCCGCCATGGTGTTCGTCCGCAACGAACACGGCAGCCACAACCCGCGGGAGGCGATGGAGATGGATGATTTTCTCGAAGGCGCCGCGGTGCTCCAGGCCATCCTGCTGCACGGTGCGGAGGCGGTGGGCCGATGACCGAAGATCACGGCATCGGCCGCCGCACCGCGCGCATCCTGCTTGATACCGGCAGCATCCTGCTGCGGCCGGACCGGCCCTTCATGCTGTCCTCCGGCTGGGCCAGCCCGGCCTATCTCGACATGCCGCGCGCCTTGTCCTTCCCACTCGCCCGCCGCGCGCTGCTGGCGGGTGCCGAGGACCGCATCCTGGCCGAGGTCGGCTTCGATGGCTTCGATGCGGTGGCGGCGACCGAACAGGGCGGCATCGCCATCGGCGCCATGCTGGCCGAGCGCTTCCACCTGCCCTTCGTGACGGTGCGGAAGCGGGCGCAGGGGTTCGGCGCGGATGCGCATATCGAGGGCGCGCTGCGGCCCGGCGCGCGCACGTTGCTGGTGTCCGACGTCACCACCGATGGCCGCAGCAAGGCCGGCTATTCGCGCGCCCTGACCCGTGCGGGGGCGGAGGTCACGCAGATTTTCGTCATGTTCAAATGGGGCATCTTCGACCGCGTGGTGACCGACATCGCCGATGTCGGCGCCCGGCTGTTCGCGCTGGCGACCTGGGAGGATGTGCTGCCAGAGGCCGAGGCGCGCGGTGCCCTGCCGCCCGCGGCGCTGGCGGAGCTGCGCCGCTACCTGGCGGACCCCTTCGCCTGGTCGGCGGCCCATGGCGGGCTGGCGGCGCCGGGTTAGGCGCGTTCTGACTGATCGAACCCCACCGGCCCTTGCCCGCGCCCGCCCAGGACGGGCGAATGCCTGTTCACGCGGATGCCATGCCGCGCCACGCCCGACCTGGCCCGCAGCCCACGCGGCATCCGCATCAAATGGTACTGGAATAGATACGAAGCTTGAGCGACATTTCTCCCACCAGACGGCTTGCGAGGGCCGGTTGATCCTGCGGCTCAGCCCACCCAGGCGCACAGCGTCTCCGTCCACTCATCTGGAGCCGGTCTGCACCGTTTCGCCTTTGTGAAGCTGCAGTCAGCAGCCTGCCTGAGCAACGGACATCTGGTGAGGGAGGGACATCATGCCGAAGTGTCTGACATGCGGGACGCCGGTCAATGCGGGCAAGCATTTCTGCGACGTCCATATTCCCGCTCCTAAAGCGGAGAAGCCCCACGAAAAAATGCGAAGGCAGGCACAGGAAAAACAGATGGCCGCCTCCCTTGCATTGGCAAAGGAGAACGAACCGAAATTCCTGAAGAAGCAGAAGGACGGGATGGAGGCGGCGGCACTGGCGCAAGCCAAGGCAAAGGAGATCGCAGGCCAGGTCCAACAGGCGGCGGCCGCGATCGCCAATCTCGTGAAAGGGTACCGGAACGACCAGCCCGGCACGAATGCCGGCTCCAACGGAACCCAGGGGGGAACCAACAACCCACTCACCTTCGACAAGTCAGGTTGGGGCGGCGTGACGCCGGCCGAGGTCACCCCCTACATCAAGGGCTTCGACAACTCCATTTCAGGCGTCAGCAAGATTCGCTTCAAGCATGAGGGCCACCAGGATGTGTTGGTCCACATCATATTGTAGCGCGAGCAGGGCTTCCCGAAGGTAGCCGGCAACTCCTGCCCGGGTGCCCATCACGGCGGCAACTGAGCCGCCGTGATGATTCGGCCTCAGCCGGTGGCGGAAACCTGGCTTCCCTGCCGGTGCCCGCCAAGATGCCGCCAGCCGGGTGCTGGCGGCGGGGTGCGGATCAGCGGCGCATGCGGACGTGGCGCAGTTCCAGATCCTCATTCGCCCGCAGCGGCAGTTCCGCCACCGTGTCGCGCACGGCGAAGATCTGCGGTTCCTGGTGCAGCGGGATCATCGGCAGCAATTCCTGGAAGCGCGCCCAGTACTGGCCCGCCAATTCCTGCCGCTTCGCCTGGTCCGTCTCCACCGCGATCTGGCGCAGCAATTCGGCCATGCGGTCATCCTGGAAGCCGCCCCAGTTGAACGACCCCTCGCCCAGCAATTCGCGGCCCGGATTGGTGATGTCGAAATTCCCGGGCGTCCAGCCGAGCAGGTAGAACATGTATTCCTTGTTCGCACCGCGCTGCAGGAAGCGGCCGAAGGGAATGCTCTCGAGCCGCGCCTGGATGCCGACGCGCTGCAACATGCCCACGGCGGCCTGGCAGATCGCCTCGTCATTCACATAGCGGTTGTTCGGGCAGCTCAGCGTGATCGGGAAGCCGTTCGGGAAGCCGGCTTCCGTCAGCAGGCGGCGCGAGGCGGCGGCATCGAAGGGCAGGCGCTGGTTCTGCGCCTCGACAAAGCCGCTGATGGCGGTGCCGATCGGCAGGCCGGAGGCGACGGTGGCGTTGCGCAGGATCACGCGGGTGATCGTGCCCATGTCGATCGCCTGGTACATGGCGCGGCGCACGCGCACGTCGCGCAGCGGGTTCGGCGTGCCCGGCGCATCGGCGTTCTCGGCGCGGTTCACGTCGAAGGCGAAGTAGATGGTGCGCGCCGTCGGGCCCTGGATCAGCCGCAGGCCCTGCGCCTGGGACACGCGCGGCACGTCCTGCAACGGCACATGGTACATCGCGTCCAGTTCGCGCGACAGGATCGCGGCGACGCGGGTCGGCGCGCTGGCCACCGGGCGGAACACGGCGCGGGTGATGCCGTGCTGCGCCTGGTCCCACCAATCCGGGTTCGGCACCAGCACGGTGCGTTCATCGGCCAGGCGCTCCGCCACGCGGAAGGGGCCGGTGCCATTGGCGTTGAGCTGCGGGAAGGTGCTGGTCGCACCCGGCTGGCCGGCGCGCGCCACGGCCATGGCGTTGTTCGCTTCGATCCAGGCCTTGGAGGTGATGAAGAACAGCGTCAGATCCTGCAGCAGGATCGGGTTCGGGCCGCGCGTCTCGAATTCCACCGTATGGTCGTCGATGGCGCGCACAGCGGCGACGGACTGCACGACATAGGCCATGTCGTTCTGCTTCACACGCTCCGCCGCATGCACCACATCGGCCGCCGTGAAGGCCTCGCCGCCATGGAACTTCACGTTGCGGCGCAGATGGAAGCGCCAGGTGGTGGGCGAGGTCATTTCCCAGCGTTCGGCGAGCGCCGGGGAGAGTGAGCCATCCGGCTCCCGCCGTACCAGCGGCTCATAGACGTTGGACTTCATGGCGTTGGTGACGCCATGGTTGTTGGCGTGCGGGTCGAGGCCCAGGATGTCGTTGGCGGTCGCCCAGGTGAAGGTGGCGGCCTGCGCGGCGGGCATGGCGGCCAGCATCGGGCCGGTGATCAGCGCACCGAGCGCCAGCGCGCCGAGGGCGCCGCGCAGCGTCATGCGGGTGTTTGTACGCAACATTGTGCCTTTGTTCCCTGTCTTGGCAGGGCGGCAGGATGCCTAGGCCGCAGGCATTCTGTCCAGCGCATCAGGGCTGCCTCATCGCAGCATCGCCTGTTCCGGCGGCGCCAGCGGCAGCAGCAGGTGGGACGGGTGTTCCGCATCCACGAACAGCGTGTTCACCGCCACCCGCATCCGACGCGCCGCGCCCTCCGCCTCCCCGGTCTGCGGGTTGATGTCGTAATGGGGGAATTCGCTGGCGGCGATGTCGAGCCGGATCCGGTGCCCGGCCAGGAAGCGGTTGGCGGTGGGGAACAGCTCCACCGTGATGGCGGTGGGCTCCCCGGGCACCATCGGGTGCGGGTTGGCGGGGTCGTCGCGGTAGCGGCAGCGCAGGATGCCCTCGCACAGGTTCATCGCGAAGCCCTGCGGGAAATCCGCGCTAGCGGGGTGCACATCGATAAGCTTGGCCGTGATGTCCGTATCCGGCGCATCACTCGCCACCCAAAGCCGCGCGGTGACCGGGCCGATCACCTCCACATCCTGCTCAAGCGGCGGGGTCTGGAACACCAGCACATCGGCGCGCGAGGCCAGTGGCAGGAAGGGTGCGCGGCAGCCGAAATGCCCGGGCCTCTCCCGCTGATCCATCGGCCCGCCGGTGATGACGGGTTCCATGGAGGTGATGGCACCGCCGATGGTCGGCACCGGGTGGCGCGGGTCGGCATCCCAGGATAGCGGCGCGCTTCCGGCATCGGGCGCGGCTTCCGCCAGGCTGCCATCGGCATGCAGGTGGAAGGGCACGATCCGCGTGCCGGGCAGCGGCCAATCGGCGCCGCTGCGCCAGCGCCCGCCGTGGTCCAGCAGGCCCTTTTCCGTGCGCCGTCCGCTGCCGCCACCCATGACGAAGACCCGCACCGCGGGGTCCGCCTCCACCCCGTTCGGCGCATCCTTCAGCCAGCGATCGAAGACCCGCAGCCGGAAGGCGCGCCAGTCGCCGGCCCAGGAATCGAGCGTCGCGTCAGGCCCGAATTCCACCTCCCCGAACGCCGTCTCGCTGCGGTTGCCATGCGTCCAGGGCCCGAGGATCAGCGAAGGCGTGCCGCGCCCGGCATCGCGCAGCCCGCAGAAATTCTCGGTCGCGGTGCGCGGATAGGGGTCGTACCAGGACGACATGTGCACGGTCGGCACCGCCGCGTAGCGGTCGTGCCAGCCGCGCGCATAGATGCCGAGGCGCTGCCAGTATTCGTCCCGCGCGCCGTGTTCCCATTGCTCGAACAGGTAGTCCTCGTAATCCGGCGCGTGGCGCACCGGGGAATGGCCGCGCTTCCAGGGAAAGCGGTGGAACCACGCCACCAGATCCTCCGCCGCCAGGGCGGCCGCGCGCACCGGGTCCGCCTTGGTCTCCGGCGCCAGGCGGGCCTGGTTGAAGGCCCAGCTTGCCTGTTTCAGCTCGAAGGCGCCGCCGCGGCGGATGCCGCCCTGCCAGGCGTCGGAGAAGCCGCCGGAATCGAGGATCTGCACGGCAAGCCCCGGCGGGTCGAGGCAGCCCAGCGCCGCCTGGGTGTGGGCGGCATAGCTCAGCCCCATCGTGCCGATGCGGCCATTGCACCAGGGCTGTGCCACGATCCAGGCGCAGCAATCGTATCCGTCCTCGCCATCGGACAGATACTTGATGAATTCGCCCTCGCTGCCGTAGCGGCCGCGGCAATCCTGATAGACCACCGCGTAGCCGTGCCGGACGAAGTATCCGGCCATGGCCTCCCGCGTCCAAGGCTCCGGCTCCGCCGCGCTACGTTCGGAGCGGGAGGTTTCGCGCTTGCCGTAGGGTGTGCGTTCCAGGATGACGGGCCAGGGGCCGTCACCCTCCGGCAGCCAGGCATCGGTGGCCAGGCGCACGCCATCCCGGCAGGGCACCATCGCCTCGATGCCGCGCATCTCAGCGCGCCGGAGTCAGGTGATGCGCCAGCGTGCTTTCCTCGACGCCGCCCGAATAGGTGAACTCCGCCCGGTGCGCCCAGACATTATCCGGGAAATGCAGCGGGATGATCCCGGCATCGCGCGCCGCGATCTGCTGCGCCTGGCGCAGCAGCGCATCCCGCCGCGCCACATCCACCACGGTCCGCGCCTCCCCCATCACCGCATCGAATTCCGCACTGGCATAGCGCCCACGATTGAGGCCGCCGAGGCCGCGGTCCCGGTCGAAGCTGTGCAGCACCTGGGACATGCCGAGCCAGGCATCCCCGGTGGTGTGCCCGAAGCCGATCAGAAACGCCGAAAATTCGCGCCGCCCGGCGCGGGTGAAGAACATGTTGGAGGGCATCACCTCCACCCGCGCATCGAGCCCGATGCGCGCCCAGAACTGCGCCACCGCCTGCGCCGTCTTGTCATCCTCGACATAGCGGTTGTTGGGCGAATGCAGCGTGATGCGGAAGCCCTGCGGGAAGCCGGCCTCCGCCAGCAGGCGGCGCGCCGCGGCGGCATCGAAATCCGGCACCGGCAGCGATGGGTCGAAGCCCAGCTGGCCCTGTACCGCCAATTGCCCGGTGGGCCGCGCCGCGCCGGACAGCACGCGGTCCACGATGGCCGCGCGGTTGATGGCGATGGACAGCGCCTGGCGCACCCGCACATCCTTCAGCGGATTGGCCGGCAAGGCGCTGCCATCCCGCGCGGTCACGTAGGGGGATGGATCATTCGCCTGGTCCAGCCCGAGATAGATCATGCGGGAGGAGGGGGAGGAGGTGACCCGCACTTCCGGCCGCGCCCGCAGCCGCGCGATCTCGCCGGGCGGCACCGCCTCGATCAGATCGGCATCGCCGGCCAGCAGGGCGGCCATGCGGGCCGCGTCATTCGCCACCGGGCGAATGGTCGCGGTGGCGAAGGCCGGTTTTTCCCCCCAATAGCCATCATGCCGCGCCAGCCGCAGCGCCTGGCCGCGCTGCCATTCCACGAAGCGCCAGGGGCCGGAGCCCACGGCGGCGCGGCCGCTGTTGAAATCCGCCGTGGTCGCATCCGCCGCGACGCGCGCGGAGACGATCCAGGCGGTCATCGCATTCAGCGGGATCGAGGGGTCCGGCCCGCGGGAGCGCAGGCGGATGGTGCGCGCATCGACGATCTCGATGGCGCTGACGCTGCCGGCGAGGCGAATGAAGGGCGCCGGGCTGTTTGGCACCTTCGGCATGCGCTCCAGCGAGAAGCGCACATCCTCCGCCGTCACCGGGCTGCCATCGTGGAAGCGCGCATCGGGGCGGATGCGAAATTCCCACACATCCGGCTCCGGGTTGGAGAATTCGGTCAGCCCCGCCACCGGCTTCAGGTCCCGGTCGGAGGCGACCAGCGCCTCGAACATGTGCCGCGCCACCGCCTGGTTGGCGCCGACCAGGGCGAAATGCGGGTCGATCGAGGAGGTCTCCGTCTGGATCGCGATCCGCGCCTCCTGCGCCATGGCGGGAAGGCCGAAAGCCAGGGCGGCAAGCAGAAGGGGCAGGCGGCGCATGGGTGGAACTCCCGCGGAAGCGGGCAGCCTAGGATCAGCCCTGCGAACGGTCCAGGAAGCGCTGCATCACCTGTTGGGAAGCACCATCGCTGAACGCCTCCCGGTGCAGGCGGCGGGCGGCGGCGAAGGTATCGTCGAAGCCGGGTTGCGTTACTTCCCGGAATCGCTGCTTGTTCAGGCGGAAGGCGAGCTTCGGCTTGGCGGCCAGTTCACCCGCGATGCGCAGCGCGGTGGCGCGCACCGCATCCGCCGGCACCAGATGATGCAGCAGGCCGAGGCGGTGGCATTCCTCCGCCTCCATCATGCGGCCGGTCAGCACCAGTTCGGTGGCACGCGACAGGCCGAGCATCTCGCGGATGATCCAGAAGCCGGTGGCGCTGACGATGCCGGAATTGATCTCCGGCTGGCCCATCTTCGACCCGGCATGTCCCACGCGGATGTCGCACAGCAGCGCGACCTGGAAGGCGGAGCCGGCGGCCAGGCCATTCAGCGCGCAGACCATCGGCTTGTCGAAGGCACGAATGGCGCCGTAGAGCGCGCGCCATTCCTCGATCCAGCCCTCGGCGCGGTCGCCATCGAAATTCTTGCCCTCGTTCAGATCCTGGCCGGCGCAGAAGGCGCGTTCGCCCGCACCGGTGAGAACCACGGCCTGCACATCATCCTCCGCCGCCGCATCGGCCAGCAGGGACAGCAGCCGCGCACGCATCGGCGCGTCCCAGGCATTCAGGCGCTTCGGGCGGTTCAGGGTGATGATGCGGAGGCCGGATTCGGTGCTGGCCAGCACATGGTCTTCGGCGGTCTCGGACATGTTGCTCCTGCCTGATGGCGGCGTTACCCAGGCGGATAGCCGCAATCAGGATGCGATCAAAGTGGCCGAGGGTTTTCTCGAATTGCTGCGGGCGGCGGTGGCGGCGGAGCCGGAGCGGGTCTTTGCCCGCACGGCGGAGGCAGAGCTGACGCTGGCGGCGCTGGATGCGGAGAGCGATGCGCTGGCCGCCGGGCTGCGCGCGCGCGGCGTGGCGCGGGGCGACCGCGTGGCGGCGGTACTGCCGAATACGCTGGAATCGCTCACGCTGATCTTCGCCATGGCCAAGGCCGGCATCGCCTGGGTGCCGCTGAACCCGCAGCTCAGCGAGACCGGCTTGCAGCACATCCTGTCCCTGACCCAGCCCAGACTGGTGCTGCGGGAGGGTGAGGAAGCGGGGCTGCGCGCGCCCGGTGGGTTCCACGAGGCGCCCCCCACGGCGGCGGATGATTTCGCCATCTGCACCACCTCCGGCACCACCGGCCCGCCGAAGGGCGTGCGCGTGTCCCACCGCATGCTGCGCCTGGCCGGCGAAGGCGTCGCGCTGGTGGCGAATGCGCGCGATGGCGACGTGATGTTCATGTGGGAACCGCTGCACCATATCGGCGGCGTGCAGATGGTGGTGCTGCCGCTGCTGAGGCGCGCCGTTCTGCACCTGGTGCCGCGCTTCAGCGCCAGCCGCTTCTGGGCGGATGTCATCGCGGCGCGGGCCACGCATCTGCACTATCTGGGCGGCATATTGCAGATCCTGCTGAAGCAGGACCCGAGCCCGGCGGAGCGCGCGCATGCCCTCCGCATCGCCTGGGGCGGCGGCTGCCCGGCGGAGCTGTGGCCGCAGGTGCAGGCGCGCTTCGGCGTGGCACTGCGCGAATGCTACGGCATGACGGAGGCGTCCTCCTTCTCCAGCTTCAACGCGGATGGCACGCCGGGCTCCGTCGGCCGCGCCATGCCGTGGTTCGAGGTTTCGGTGGTGGATGCGGCAGGCCAGCCCCTGCCGCCAGGCGTGCGGGGCGAGATCGTGGTCCGCGCCCGGGAAAGGCTGGCGCTGACCCAGGGCTACCTCGACAATCCGGAGGCGACGGCCAGGGCGCTGCGCGACGGGGCGTTGCATACCGGCGATTCCGGCAGCCTCGATGCCGCGGGAAACCTGTTCTTCCACGGCCGCATGACCGACAGCGTGCGGGTGCGAGGGGAGAATGTGGCTGCGTGGGAGGTGGAGAGCATCGCCGCCCAGCACCCGGACGTGGCCGATTGCGCCATGATCGGCGTCGCCGCCGAGATCGGGGAACAGGAGATCAAGCTGTTCCTGCAACCCCGCGCGGGCGCCACGCTGGACCTCGCCGCCTTCGACGCCTGGCTCGCCCCGCGCCTCGCGCGGTATCAACGCCCCCGCTACCTGGCGCTGGTGCAGGAATTCCCGCGCACGCCGAGCCAGCGGATTCAGAAATTTGCGCTGCCCGCTGGCCTGGGGGATGGCCTCGACACACGCGCCTGACCGCTGGGCGAGAAACTTAACAACAGATAGCCGTTCTCATGCATTATCCCGCTATCGCGCGATCGTGATGGGAGAGGGCGGAGCAACCCGAGCCTGGCGCAGCACGTTCCTGCCATCATGCCGCAGTGCCGCATGCGCGCTGCCATCCGCAGGAATGCAATCGATGACCGAGCGTGAACTGGACCAGAAGATGGCGGAATTGGACCGCCTGCTGAATGACCCGGAAACCCGCATGGACCCCCACAAGGTCTGGGCGCTTCTGGCGGAGATCAGCCGGCAGACCGTCTCCTCGGCCATCGCCCCGGCCCGGTCCGGCGGCATGGGTTCGGCAACGCGCGCGGCGTAGTGGCGGCAGGGTTCGCTCAGGCCTTCCGCGCCGCGATCAGGAATTCGCGGTTGCCCTCCGGCCCGAGCAGCGGGCTGGCCTCGACGCCCAGCACCCGCCAGCCGGGCAATGCGCCCCACCAGTGGCGGATGCCGGCGCAGACACTGTCATGCACCCGCGCATCCCGCACCACGCCGCCCTTGGCGACATTCGGCCCCACCTCGAATTGCGGCTTGATCAGTGCCACCGCCCAGGCGCCCGGCGCGGCCAGTGACAGCGCGGCGGGCAGCACGGTGCGCAGGCCGATGAAGCTGGCATCGCAGACCACGGCGCCCGGCGCTTCGGGAATGTTGGTCGTGTCGATGTAGCGGGCATTGGTCCGCTCCATCACCACCACGCGCGGGTCATTCCGCAGCTTCCACGCCAGCTGGCCGTGCCCGACATCCACGGCATAGACCTTCGCGGCGCCCTGATGCAGCAGCACATCGGTGAAGCCGCCGGTGGAGGCGCCGACATCCAGCGCGATGATCCCGGCGCAATCCAGCCGGAAATGCGCGATCGCATGCGCCAGCTTCACCCCGCCACGGGACACCCAGGGATGGTCCTGGCCGCGCACTTCCAGCGGCTGGCCTTCCTTGATCACGTCGCCGGCCTTGCTGACCCGCGCCTCGCCGGAGAACACCTTGCCGGCCAGGATCAGCGCCTGCGCCCGCGTGCGGCTTTCCGCCAGGCCCCGATCCACCAGGGCCTGGTCCGCGCGCTGCTTCGGGGTCGCGCCCATCAGGCGGCGAAGCGTTTGAGGGCGGCACGATCCACGGTGATGCCGAGCCCCGGCCCCTGCGGCACCTGCACCACACCGCCGGCGAAGCCGATCGGCTCGGCCAGCAGCGCATCGCGCACCGGATGCGGCGACCGGTCCAGCTCCAGCAGCGGCGGGCGGGGGAACAGGCCGGGGGGATTATCCGGGATCACCGCCAGCAAATGCAGGGATGCCGCGAGCGCCACGCCGGTGCCCCAGACATGCGGGTTGATCCGCACGCCGAAGGCATTCGCCATGTCGGCGATCTTCTTCAGTTCGGAAATGCCGCCACAGGCAGCCACATCCGGCTGCAGGATATCCGCCACGCGGCGGGTGATCATGTCCCGGAAGCCCCAGCGGGTGAAGCTCGCCTCGCCGCCCGCGACCGGGATTGGCTGGCCGCGCTTGACCTCCAGATAGCCGTCGAGGTCCTCCGGCTGCACTGGTTCCTCAAACCAGCCGATGTCGCAATCGGCGACGGCGCGGCCGAAGGCGATGGCAGCCGGCACGTCATAGGCGTGGTTGCAATCGACGAGCAGGCCGATATTCGGGCCGATGGCGTGGCGGAAATCGCGGGTCAGCGCGATATCCTCCGCCAGGCCCCAGCCGGTCTTCAGCTTCAGGATGGAGAAACCTTCCTCCAGCCGCGCCTCCGCCTCCTCCGTCAGATAGCCCAGATGGTCCTGGCGTTCGCGGCGGTAGAAGCCGGTGGCATAGGCCTGCACCTCGCACCGCAGCGGGCCGCCCAGCAGCCTGTGCACCGGCAGGCCGAGCGCCTGGCCGGCAATGTCCCACAACGCGATGTCGAGCGCGCTGATCGCCTCGATCACCAGGCCGCGCTGGCCGTGGTCGCGCAGCCGGTTGTACATCGTCTGCCACAGCGCCTCCCGCGCCATGGCGTCCTGGCCGACCAGCAGGGGGGCGAGCCAGGTGCAGATCGGCGCGGTCAGCTCCGGCGGGCCGAAAGCCTCGCCCCAGCCCACGATGCCGTCCTCCGTCACCACCTCCACCAGCATGGCGCCGCGGCGGCGGTACCAGGCCTGGGAATAGGCGAAGGGTTCCGCGAGATCCGCCATCAGCACATGCGGCGTGACGGAGCGGATGCGCGTGGCGCGCATCAGGCGCGCGCCGGCTCGGCCTTGGCGTGCTCCATGCCCAGCGCGGCCTGCGCGGCCGCCACGATATGGCGCGCATTCAGCCCGGCGTGGTCGTACTGCACCTTCGGCGCGGCGTGGTCGATGAAGATATCCGGCAGCACCATCGGCCGGAACTTCGTCTGCCCATCCAGCAGCCCCTTCCACAGCAGGTGGTGGGCGACCAGGCTGCCGAAGCCGCCGACGGAGCCTTCCTCGATGGTGATCAGCACCTCATGGTGCCGGGCCAATTGCTCCACCAGGGCGGTGTCCAGCGGTTTGGCGAAGCGGGCATCGGCCACGGTGCAGGACAGGCCCTGCGCCGCCAGCTCATCCGCCGCCTTCATGCATTCCGCCAAGCGCGCGCCATAGGACAGGATGGCGACCGAATTACCCTCCCGCAGCACGCGCCCGCGGCCGAGTTCCAGCGGGGTGCCGCGCGCCGGCAGCGCCAGGCCCGTGCCCTCGCCGCGCGGATAGCGGAAGCCGCTCGGCCGGTCGTCGATCTGCGCGGCGGTGGCCACCATGTGCATCAGCTCCACCTCGTCCGCCGCGGCCATCAGCACCATGTTCGGCAGGCAGCCGAGATAGGCGATGTCGAAGCTGCCGGCATGGGTGGCGCCATCCGCCCCCACCAGACCGGCGCGGTCCATGGCGAAGCGCACCGGCAGCGATTGCAGCGCCACGTCATGCACCACCTGGTCATAGGCGCGCTGCAGGAAGGTGGAATAGATCGCCACGAAGGGCTTCAGCCCCTCCGTCGCCATGCCGGCGGCGAAGGTGACGGCGTGCTGTTCGGCGATGCCCACGTCGAAGCAGCGCTTCGGGTATTTTTTCGCGAATGCATCCAGCCCGGTGCCGGCGGGCATGGCCGCGTTGATCGAGACGACGCGCTCATCGGCATCGGCCTCCGCGATCAGGGCATTGGAGAAAACCTTGGTGTAGCTGGGCGGGCCGGGCGGGGCCTTGGCCTGTTCGCCGGTGATGACGTTGAACTTCTGGACGCCGTGATACTTGTCCGCGCTTTCCTCGGCCGGGGCGTAGCCCTTGCCCTTCTGCGTCACGACATGCAGCAGGATCGGCTGGTCTTCCTCCGCATCGCGCAGGTTCCGCAGCACCGGCAGCAGATGGTCCAGGTCGTGCCCGTCGATCGGGCCGACGTAGTAGAAGCCCATCTCCTCGAACAGCGTGCCGCCGGTCAGCAGGCCGCGGGCGAATTCCTCGGCCCGGCGCGCGGTGCGCTCGATCGGGCGGGGGAAGCGCTTGGCCAGGCGGCCCATCAGGTCGCGCACGGACAGGAACGGGCGGGACGAGATCAGCCTGGACAGATAGGCCGACATGGCGCCCACCGGGGGCGCGATCGACATGTCGTTGTCGTTCAGGATGACGATCAGCCGCGCCTTGGCCGCGCCGGCATTGTTCATCGCCTCATAGGCCATGCCGGCGGACATCGAGCCATCGCCGATCACCGCGATCACATGCCGGTCATCGCCCTTCAGCTCGCGGGCCATCGCCATGCCGAGGCCGGCGGAGATCGAGGTGGAGGAATGCGCCGCGCCGAACGGATCGTATTCGGATTCCGACCGCCGGGTGAAGCCGGACAGCCCGCCTTCCACCCGCAGCGTGCGGATGCGGTCGCGGCGGCCGGTCAGGATCTTGTGCGGATAGGCCTGGTGGCCGACATCCCAGATCAGCCGGTCGCGCGGCGTTTCGAACACGGCATGCACCGCGACGGTCAGTTCCACCACGCCGAGCGACGCGCCCAGATGCCCGCCGGTCTGGCTGACGGCGTCGATCGTCTCGGCGCGCAACTCCTCCGCCAACTGCTTGAGCTGCTCCCCCGAATAGTTGCGGAGATCGGCCGGAGTGCGGACGCGATCGAGCAGGGGAGTCACGGGGGGCGCCATGGTTGTCAGCTCTTCCTCTCGATGGTGTAGGCAGCCAGGTCCCGCAACAGGTCGGCACGCTCACCGAAGCTGTCCAGGTGGTCTCGGGCCTGGGCCACCAACCGTTCCGCCTGCATCCGGGCCCGATCGAGCCCCAGCAGGCCGAGCAACGTCGCCTTGCCGGCTTCCGCATCCTTGCCGGTGCGCTTGCCGGTTTCCGCCGCGCTGGCGGTCGCGTCCAGTAGATCATCCGCGATCTGGAACGCCGCGCCGATATCGCGCCCGAAGGCGGCGAGAGCATGGCGCTGGGCGGAGGGTGCCTTGCCAAGGATGGCGCCGGCTTCCGCGGCGAATTCGATCAGCCTGCCGGTCTTCAGCAATTGCAGCCTTCCGACCTGCACCTCATCCAGCGGTTCGGCCGCGGCTTCGGCCAGCATGTCCAGCATCTGCCCGCCGCACATGCCGCGCGCGCCGGCCGCCTTGGCCAGACAGCGCACCAGCTCGATCCGCACGGCGGTATCGGCGTGCGTCTCCTCATCCGCCAGCGTGCCGAAGGCCATCGCCTGCAGGGCATCGCCGGCGATGATGGCGGTGGCCTCGTCGAAGGCCTTGTGGACCGTGGGCTTGCCGCGACGCAGGTCGTCATCATCCATCGCGGGCAGGTCGTCATGCACCAGCGAATAGGCGTGCAGCATCTCGATGGCCGCCGCGACGCGCAGCGCCGCCTGGCGGGAGACGCCGAATTGCCGCGCCCCTTCCAGCACCAGAAAGCCGCGCAGCCGCTTGCCGCCGCCGATCACGGCATAGCGCATCGCCTCCAGCAGCGGCGCTTCCGGCCCTTCGGCGGGGGGCAGGATATGGTCGAGGGCGGTGTCGATCTCGGCGGCGGCCTGGGCCAGCGCGGCCTGCAGCGAGGACATCGGGGCGCTGTCCAGCATCAGGCCATGTCACGCAGGCTGGTGGCGGTGCCGGGGGGCGATTCGACGATGGCCTGCACCTTCGCCTCCGCCTCCGCCAACTTCGCCTCGCAATGGCGGCGCAATTGGGCGCCGCGTTCATAGGCTGCCACCGCTTCCTCCAGCTTGCCCTTGCCCGATTCCAGGTCTTTCACAATCCCCTCCAGCTCCGCCAGCGCCTCCTCGAAGGAAAGGGAGGCAACGGGCCTTGCCGTGTCAGGCTGAGTTGACATCAGACTTGTCTTCCATGGGAAGGAAAAATTTCGCAGCCGGGCGTAGCCGGGCGGGAGCTGACTGTAAAACCCGCCATCAGGCGCGCATCAAGGCCCGCACATGGGCCGCGGTGGACAGGGCCAGCGCCTCCAGGTCGTAGCCGCCTTCCAGCAGGCTCACCAGCCGCCCGGCACAATGCCGGTCCGCCAGGGCACAGAGTTCCTGCGTCAGCCAGGTGAAATCCGCCTCCCGCACCCGAAGCTGCGCCAGCGGGTCGCTGGCATGGGCGTCAAATCCGGCGGACACGACGATGAGGTCGGGGGTAAAACTGTCAAGCGCGGGCAACAGTGCATCCCGCCAGGCGGCGCGGAAGGCGGCGCCATCGGCGCCGGGCGGCAGGGTGGCGTTGAAGATGTTGCCGACGCCGGTCTCACGCGCATCGCCGGTGCCGGGATAGCAGGGCGACTGGTGGCTGCTGGCATAGAACAGGGTGGCCTCGGCCTCGAAGCAGGCCTGCGTGCCGTTGCCGTGATGCACGTCGA
>NZ_JAUYTS010000084.1 GCF_030695085.1 Falsiroseomonas sp.
AGGGGTTGTTGGTCTCAGCAACCCAACCCTACCGAAGATCACCGCGGTGGCCGCCCAGGGCGCTCCGCTTCGCTCAGCCAGGGGCTTCGCTACGCGCCCCGGGCTTCGGTCCTCCTACACCACCACCCGGGACACGACCTCCCTCGGTCCGTCGCTGCGTTTGGCCGGGCGGCCTACGTCTCGCAAAATGAACGGTCCGAGCTGTAGGCCTCGCGTCGATATTTCGCGGCGTAGTTGGCGCGCCGAAGCGGGCGGCGCAGCAGGACCTGGCCGAGCCGGCGCCAGCTGCCGAGCGGCTGCATCGGCGGTGCGCCCGCACCGGCATTCCATAGGAGCTGGACCTCGACCCGGCCTGTTGCCGCATGACCCAGCACGCGAAACCCTGGTGCGGCCAAAGTCAGGTCGTAGTCAGCACATTCCACAGGCAGGGGCAGAGCGGTGGCGGTCCAGATCGGTGCGTCGGGTCTCTGCCAATACGCCGCGACCAGCGACCGCAGCGCCCACAGATGCAGCCTGGTCGCGGCAGTCAGGCGCGCGGCATGGGTCATCTGATTGGCAGCCGGCGCGTCATGCGCGAATTACTCCGTTGGGTATTGGGGTGCAAGGCAATCTGCCGCGTCGGTCTCGGCTGCGCCGGCTGGACGGGACCTGGGGGTGTTCGCGGATGAGAATGGCTTCAAGGCGGCGCGCATCACCTGGCGGTGCGATTCCACGGGTGTGTGATGCCGCAACCGATACCAAAAAGGAAGACTCCGGCGCGCGGGATCAACGACTGAAGCGCCCACTGAGAATGCCACCTGGACGCTGGTGACCGCCGGCCTGTAGCCTGGAAGGGCTGCGTCACCAATCGGAGCCATTCTCCTGATCCCGCACGCCGTCTCTCGTGCCGCCATCGTCTTGTTGATCGCAGTGGCCTCCGCACTCGTCCCTTTGTCGACCTCGGCGCAGGTGGAGCACGCAGCGGGGAGAATCCTGCGGGTCGGTCCAGGCGAGCCATTTCCGCTGCCGAGTGCGGCCGCGGCTGCGGCGCGGGAAGGCGACCGTGTGGTCATCGCGCCCGGCCGATATCGGGATTGTGCGGTATGGCGCGTCCCGCGCGTGACGATCGAGGCTGCGCCGGGCGGCGAGGTCGAGATCCATGGTCCCATCTGTGCCGGCAAGGCATTGTTCGTGGCCAGCGCGCCCGGCCTGGTGGTAGCCGGCCTGACCTTCCGCGGCGCCAGGGCGACAGAGGGCAACGGTGCCGGAATCCGGGCCGAAGGCGGCGACCTCACGGTGCGCGCAAGCCGTTTCATCGACAATGAGAACGGTATCCTGACGCATCGCGATCCGACCGCGAAGCTGCTGGTGGAGGACAGCGTGTTCCAGGGCAACGGCGCGCTGCGCAATGGAAGGGACTGCGCGCACGGGATTTATGTCGGGCAATGGGCGCGGGTCACCATCCGCCGCTCGGAATTCCGGGACACGCAAGCCTGCCACCACATCAAGTCGCGCGCCCTGCGCACGGATATCCTGCAGAGCCTCATCGAGGATGGGCCGCAAGGACGATCCAGCTACCTCATCGACATTCCCAGTGGTGGCGACCTGATCCTGCGTGGCAGTCGGCTGATCAAGGGGCCGCTGACCGGCAATCCGGTCGGCGCGGTGGTCATCGGGTCGGAGCGCACGCTCAACCCGACGCGGGAGCTACTGATCGAGGACAATGATTTCGAGAACCGGATGACGAGCGTCACCGCCTTCGTCGTGAACCGTGGGGAAGTGCCCGCCGTGCTGAATGCCAATCGGCTGTCCGGCCCTACGCGTCCGCTTCTCGGGGCCGGCAGGCTGCGCTGAGACCGGACGCGCGCAGGCATGTGGTCACGCCGCGCATCTTCCGGTGCCGATAGGCGCCCCTGCGCCTGGATCAGCTATAGAGATGCGCGCGTTCTTCCTCCCGCACCCCATCATGGGCTGCGACATCTCGCTCGATACGCTTGCGCGCCACCCAGTCGAAATAGGTGTCGATACCGCGCCACCCGCGCTCAAGCGCCGCGTGGCGCGCGCGATAGAGATCGACCACATGCTTGGGCATGGCTTCGATGCCCTGCTCGAACAGCAGCGGATACAGCATGTTCGCCTGCTGCCGCCGCACGGCGTAGCGCATTTTGCGATTGCGATAGATGCGCCAGTCGCCGAGACGCCAGGGCGACAGCTGCTGAAAGGCGAAGCCACCCCGCTCGGTCGCGGTGATGCGCTCCTCATGCCGCGGCCCGCTGGTATCCAGATCGTGCTTGACCAGCGTCGTCACCAGCCCGTCCTCGCCGAAGATGCCGAATGGCAGCCGAATGTCGCGTTTCCGGAATTCAGCCAGACAGCTGCCGCGCAAGGCGTACAGATTGCCAGCCATTTCATGGCTGCGGATCAGCTTCTCACGAAAGGCGTTGCGGCTACGGCCGCTGACCGGCAGGCCTGCGCAGCCATTGGCCTCCGGTACGGCTTCAAAGCGCTCCAGGAAGCCGGCGATCGACCCTGGCGCCACGATCATGTCACCATCCGTGAAGACATGCAGCGCCGCATCGTGCGGCGCTATCTCATGTGTGTAGGTGTTCCATGCATTGGCCTTGTCGCCGCGGCGGATCACCACGGGCACCAGCGCGAAGCCGCGGGGCTGATAGGCACGCACCCGCGCCTCCGTGTCGTCGGTGCAGCCATTGATAAGGACATGCACGGTCATCGGCGCCTCATGCGCGCAGGCGGCCAGCGCATCGAGGCATGCGGTGATCTGCGCTGATTCATTGTAGGCGAAGACAGCGACGGAAACGGCGGGTGACATCTGCAGTGCTCCGGCGATGGGTGGAATTGCGCTGGACCAGCAGCCCCGCGCATGGGCTCAGGCGCGCAAGCAAGGGCGGCTGCCGTGCATACAAGGCACAGTCGCCAACGGCCCCAGGCTGCTGCCGGCATCACGTTCAATTGACAAGTCGATAATCCGAGTTCTGTCGGCTGTGGCGCGTCGCGTCTCGCCGAACCATGCCGGCCAGGATGGCGCGGCGCAGTCAGGCCAATAACACCCTTTTGCTGTGCGAAGACAACCGCGATCGATCTAACTTGCGCGCCATGCCTCCCCGAACACGACATTGCGCCGAGGGCGGCGCGCCACGCACGAGATTGAGACGACGCGCGCAGATGACGCGACGGGTTCGTGGTACTCCCTCGGCCTCACCTTTTCCCTGAACCCTTCGGCACGCGCACCGATCGGTCCACCCCGGCCCCTGATCGCTGTTGTCGCTCGACTTTACAGCACCCGGGTACTGGATGTCGGTTCGTCCTTAAAATGTTGTCTTTGCTTCGCTATTTCGACGGCAAGGCATTTGCATAGCGGCGCAGTGAATCTGTGTTGAGCGTCACATTGCGGAACAGCGATTGTGAAACAGTGTGGGTATGACCTTAGCCTCCTGAGGACGACGACAGCGATGCGCTTCCACCTGCGGCTTTGTCAGAGCACCACGGACACGAGGACGGCCGCACGCCGCGCCGCCGGAATCCTGGTGCGTGTCACCGGGCCCACCGGCTGCGACGAGGCCCGGTTGGGCGGCGGAAACCATGCAGGCACCGGCGCATGACCGCGGTTGATGGCCCCCCCGAGCCGCCGCGTGAGGCCGCGCCTCCGCGGCCGCGCCGCGTGCTGCATGTGCTGAAGTATTATCGCCCCGCCTTCACCGGCGAAGGCGTGTTTCTGGAGCGCTCCAGCGCGGTGATGCAGGAAATCCTGCCGGGTGTGGGGCACGACCTGCTGGTGACGCATACGCCGCGCCCGGCCGAGGATCCGGCAGCCTGCTCCACGCTCGGCCGCGTCATCTACCTGGCGGACCGCCCGCTCGGCACGGTGCGGCGCGAAATCCGCATGGTGGCCTGGTTCATCGCCAACCTGCACCGCTACGACACGGTGCATGTCCGCACCCATGCCGACTGGTATTTCCTGACCTACCTGCTGACCCGGCTGGCGCGGCGCCGGCTGGTGATCTCCGCCACCTTGGATGACAGCCTGCCGGTATTGACCCAGCAGTACCGCGCCAGCCTGCGGAAATGGGCAGCGCGCGGTTTCCGCCTTTTCGACGGCTTCATCAGCATCAGCCCGAAGCTGGATGCGGAAACCCGAACTGTCGCCGACGCCGCGCGCTGCCATCTCATTCCCTGCGGCGTCAGCATCCCCGCGGTGCAGCCCGATGTACGCGCCGGGCTGCGCGCCGAACTCGGCATCGGGGCGGAGGAACTTGTGCTGCTGTTTGTCGGCGGCCTCGGCGCGCGCAAGGACCCGCTGTTTCTGGTGCGTGCCCTGCCGCGCATCCTGGCGGCGCGGCCTGATGTGCGGCTGCTGCTGGTCGGGCCGGTGCTGGAGGATGCGCATCTCTGGGCGATCCAGGATGAGATGGGGCGCTCAGGGCTTGCGGGCCGCGTCATCCTGGCCGGTGAACAACGCAATCCCCACCCCTATTTCGCCGCCTCCGATGTGCTGGTCTTCGGCTCCCACCTCGAAGGTTTCGGCACGGTGGTGCCGGAGGCCATGGGCCATGGCCTGCCTGTCGTGGTGCGCCACCTGCCGGGCGTGAATGACAGTTTCGTGCTGGACGACGAAACCGGTTTCCTGTTCACGGATGAGGATGGCTACGTCGCCGACGTGACCCGCCTTGCAACCGACGCCGCATTGCGCGGACGGATCGGGGCGGAGGGCCGCAAGCTGGCGCGGGCGCGCTTCGGCATGCGCGGCGTCGCGCATCGCTATCTTTCCGTCTACGGCTTTGACGCGCCGCCGCTGCCGCCGGAGGAGACCGGCCTCGGCGCCACGGCGTCGGTTCTCGATCACCGCTTCCACGAGCCCATTTCAGCCCCGGCCAAAGCCCAGCCGCTGCTGATCACCATGGTCGATGCGGAGGAAGCCTTCGACTGGTCCGCCCCGTTCCGCCGCGACGCGCCGGATGTCACCTCCATGGCGGCGCAGGCGCTGGCGCACCGGGTGTTCGAGCGGCATGGCGTGGTGCCGCTGTACCTGGTGGACTACCCGGTGGCGACACAGGATGCAGGGCGTGCGCCGTTGCGCGAATTCCTTGCCTCCGGCGCCTGCGAGATTGGCGCGCAGATGCACCCCTGGGTGACGCCGCCCTTCAATGAGGAGGTGAATGAGCGCAACAGCTATGCCGGCAACCTGCCGGTGGATCTGGAACTCGCCAAGGCGCGCTGCCTGACGGATACGCTGGCGGAGACCTTCGGCACGGCGCCGCGGATCTATCGGACCGGGCGTTTCGGCGCCGGGCCGCGCACCGCGGATATCCTGAAGTCGCTGGGCTACCTGGCCGATAGCAGCGTCACCCCGCATTGGCCGCCCGATGGCGTGGTGGGCGGGCCCGCGGCCAACTGGGCCTTTTCGGCGCGGCCCTATTGGGCAGACCGCGAGCGCACGCTGGTGGAAATTCCGGTCTCCGCCGCACTGGTCGGGCGGCTGGCCGGCACGCGGGCGGAACGCCTGGCGCCGTGGTTGCTCGGCCCTGCCGGGCGGCGTCTGCACCTGGGTGGGGCACTGGCCCGGCTCGGCCTGCTGGAGCGTATCCGATTGAGCCCCGAGGGCATGACGCTGGAGGAGGCGAAGCGGCTGACCCGCCACATGCTGGCGCATGGCCACCGGGTCTTCGTGCTGACCTATCACTCCCCGTCACTCGCCCCCGGCAATACGCCCTATGTGCGCGACGCGGCGCAGCTCGAGCGATTCCTTGGCTGGCTGGACGAATTCTACACCTTTTTCCGGGAGGAGGCGGGTGGGCGCTTCGGCAGCTGGCAGGAGGTCCGCGGCCAGCAATTGGCGCCGCCACGCCCGGCCATTCTGGCGGCGGCATGAACGGGCTGCAGAACGCGCTCGCGCCACTGCTGCTGCCGCCTCTGGCACTGGTGGTGCTGGCGCTGCTGGCCGGGCTGCTGGCGGCGCGATGGGCCGCGCCCGGGCGCCGCGGCGCCGGGCTCGCAGCAGCCGCGGCCAGCCTCGGCGTGTTGCTGATGGCGACGCCACTGGTCTCCGGGTTGCTGATCCATTCGCTGAACCCGGAAGCCGCAGACCGCACGGGCGAAATGCCGGGCGCCATCATCATCCTCGGTGGCGATGTGGCGCAGGGGCGCCAGGGCCCGGAGGTCGGGTTGCTGACGCTGGAGCGACTGCGCGCCGGCGCCGCGCTGCATCGCGCCAACAACCTGCCGATCCTGGTGACCGGCGGGGTTCTTTCCGCGAACCAGCCGCCCCTGGCGCAGCTGATGGCGCACAGCCTGGAGGCGGATTTCGGCGTGGCGCCACGTTGGGTCGAAGCCCGGGCCGCTGATACGCGGGAAAATGCGGGCTTTGCCGCCGCGTTGCTGAAGGCGGATGGGGTCTCCGCCGCCTGGCTGGTGACGCAGGGCTGGCATATGCCCCGTGCACAGGGTTCCTTCGCGCGGCTGGATTTCCGCGTCCTGCCGGCGCCGGTACGGCACAGCCCTGCGCCGCGGCTGGCGCCGGCGGCCCTGCTGCCGCGCGCCGACCACCTGACCGATAGCTGGTTTGCCCTGCACGAATGGGCCGGCCGCGCCTTTTACGCGGTGCGCGACGGATGGGCGCCATGACCGATCCCGTCGGAGCACCTTACACCACCCTTGCGCAGTGTCGTCCTCGCGCCGCATCTCGTTGTTTTGCCTTCGACAAGTCCGTGGCAAGGCGCTTGCATAGTTGGAGCCTCACACCGCTTTCCATCGACCGTGCCGGCATTACCCTGGCTCATGCACCGGCACCGCCCCCGTCCACCGAGAACGAGCACAGCCATGGACTTTCACCCGCAGCAATTGCACTGCGCCCGCTGCGAGGCTTCCACTTGAACCTTATTGAGACAGATACGAATACCCGGCGCGGCCCCGGGCGGGATGCTGCCCGCAACACGCCGATGCGGCTGCATCCGGTGACCGGTGGGCGCCTGCCGGATTGGTGTGAACGCTTTCTCGCCCCGGTCGGCGCCGGCGACATCTTCGCCACGCGCCTGTGGTACGACACGACTCTGGCGCACGCCCTGCCGCCCGGCACCACGCCGCTGCTCGGTTGCTGCGCGGAGGATGCGGCGCTGCTGCCGCTGCTGCGCGGTTCGCATGGCGGGCTGCGCAGCCTCACGACCCCCTACACCCTCGCCTGGCGACCCCTGCCCGCGCAGCCCACCAGCTCCGCCGCGCTGATCGCCTGCGGGGCCAGCCTCGGCGCCGCGCTGCGCTTCCGCGCGCCCGCCCGGCTCGAGGCACTGGCCGAGGATGCGCCCGGGCTCGAGGATTGGCTGCAGGGCCTGCGCGATGCCGGCATCGCCGTGCAGCGCTACCGGCACTTCGGCAATTGGCACGAGGCGCTGGTGCCGGGTGCCGGCTGGTCCGGCTACATGGCGGCCCGCCCGCCCGCGCTGCGCACCACCGTTCGTCGCAAGCTGGACCGTGCCAGGCGCGACTTCCGTTTCGAGATGCTGTGCGAGCCGGGCCCGGCGCTGGAAGCCGCAATCGCCGGCTACCTGGACGTGCACGCCGGGAGCTGGAAGCCGGCCGAGCCATTTCCCGCCTTCGACCCCGCCCTGATGCGTGGCGCCGCGGCCGTCGGCGCGCTGCGCCTCGCCCTGCTGCGCGATACCGCGGGCAAGGCTGTCGCGGCGCAGTACTGGCTGGTCTCCGGCGGCCACGCCTGGCTGCTGAAGCTCGCCCATGTGGAGGCCAGCCGCGCCGCATCCCCCGGCACCGCGCTGACCGCCATGATGATCCGCCATCTGATTGAGGAGGAAGCCGTGCAGCATCTGGATTTCGGGCGCGGCGACGACGCATACAAAAGCCTGTGGGTGGCGGCGCGGCGGCAGCGGATGGGCCTGGTGCTGGCGCATCCCGGCCATCCGCTCGGGCTGCTGGCCATCGCGCGCCGGCAGATCGCGGGATGGATCGGCCGATGAGGATTCTCTACAGCCACCGCATCCGATCCCGCGACGGGCAAGGCGTGCACCTGGACGCCATGGTCGCCGCACTCCGCGCCGCCGGCCATGTGGTGCAGGTGACCGGCCCCGCCGGCTACGACAAGGCCGAGCTGGGTGGCGAAAGTGCCGGCCTCGCCCGGCTGCGCCGCCTGCTGCCGGCCGGGGCGCAGGCCCTGGCGGAAATCGCCTATGCGGTTCCCGCCACCTGGCGGCTGTACCGCGCGGCAGCGGCCTTCAAGCCGGACGTGATCTATGAACGCGCCAACCTGTATCATGTGGCCGGCCGCATCGTGGCGCGGGCCCGCGGCGTGCCGCTGCTGCTGGAGGTGAATGCACCGCTGGCGGAGGAACGGGCGCGCTTCGGCGGCCTGGGTCTGCCGCGCCTGTCGGCCTGGATCGAGCGCTTCGCCTGGCGTGGCGCGCAACGCGTGCTGCCGGTGACGGAAGTGCTTGCCGGACGTGTCGCCGATGCCGGCGTGCCACCCGGCCGTATCACCGTGGTGCCGAACGGCATCGATCTGGCCGATTTCCCTGAGCCCGCACCGCGGCAGTCACGCGATACGCTGGTGCTCGGCTTCGTCGGCTTCGTGCGGGATTGGCACGGGCTGGACAAGGCGCTGCACGGCATCGCCGCCTGGCGCGGCGACCGACCGATGTCGCTGATGGTGGTGGGCGATGGCCCGGCCCGGCCGGGCCTCGAGAGGCTGGCGGCGGAACTCGGCATCGCCGATCGCGTGCGTTTCACCGGCCTCGCGGCGCGCGACGCCGTGCCCGCCCTGGTCGCGGGCTTCGACATCGCCCTGCAGCCGGCTGCGGTGCCCTATGCCTCGCCGCTCAAGGTTTTCGAATACATGGCCGCCGCCTGCGCCATCGTCGCGCCCGACCAGCCCAACCTGCGGGAAGTGCTGCAGGACGGCGAGACGGCGCTGCTGTTCGACCCGGCGGAGCCCGGCGGCTTCTGGGCCGCCGTGTCCCGCCTGGCACAGGACGCGGCGCTGCGGCAGCGGCTGGGTGAGGCGGCGCGAGCCCAGATCCTGGCGCGTGACCTGACCTGGGCCGGCAATGCCCGCCGCGTAGTGGCGATTGCGGAGGCCGAGCGGGCGGCGTTGCGGCCGCATGATGCCGCAGGCGAGATCACACGGGGGTCGCTCGCATGACGGTCCCTGCCTTTTCCCAAGCAAGGCTGACCGAACAGCTCCCGGATGCCGCGGCGCGCAGCAAGACCCATGTGGATGATCAATCCGGGCGCGCGCGCAGACCGCTGGTGATGCATGTCTTCCCGAGCTTCGCCGTGGGCGGTGCGCAGGTGCGCTTCGCCGCGATCGCCAATCGTTTCCGGTCGCGCTGGCGGCATGTGGTGGTACCGCTGGACGGCAACGGCGCCTGCGCCGCGCGGATCGGTCCTCAGGTGCCCTTCACCCTGCTCGACCCACCGGCCAGCCACGGCACCGGCGCAACCGGGCTGGCGCGCAAGCTGTGGGACATCCAGGCGCTGCTGCGGCGGCTGCGGCCGGATGTGCTGGTGACCGGCAATTGGGGCAGCATGGACTGGGCCATCGCCCGCCACGCCGTGCCCGGGCTGCGTCACATCCATATCGAGGACGGTTTCGGGCCGGAGGAGGCGGAACGCCAGTTCCGCCGCCGCGTCCTGGCCAGGCGCTGGGCACTGCGCGGCAGCACGGTGGTGCTGCCGTCGCTGACCCTGCTGCGGCTGGCCCGGCAGGAATGGCGGCTGCCGGACGCACAGCTGCGCTACATCCCGAACGGGTTGGACCTCAACCGCTTCCGGCCGGATGGCCCGGTGGCCTGCCCGGTCCCCGGCTGGGGCGGCGACGGGCACCCCATGCCGCTGATCGGCACCGTGGCCGCGCTGCGGCCGGAGAAGGCGCTGGATCGGCTGCTGCGCGCCTGTGCCCTGCTGGCGCGGCGCCACACCGCCTTCCACCTGGTGATCATCGGCGACGGTCCGGACCGCGCCCGGCTGCAGGCGCTGACAGCATCGCTCGGGCTGGAGTCTCGGGTGACCTTCGCCGGCCATGTGCCTGACCCGGCCGCCGCCTACCGGTCCTTCGACGTCTTCGCCCTGACCTCCGACACGGAGCAGATGCCCTTCTCGGTGCTCGAGGCGATGGGAACCGGGCTGGCCGTGGCCTCCACCGATGTCGGCGATGTCGCGGCGATGGTCGCCACGCAGAACCGGCCTTTCGTCACGCCGCGCGACGATGCCGATTTCGCCATCGCGCTTGCGACGCTGCTGGAAGAACCGGCCCGGCGGCGCAACATCGGCGCGGCCAACCGTTCCCGCGCCGTGCTGGATTTCAGCGAGGAAACGATGTTCCAGACCTATGCCGGGCTGATCGAGGGCTGACAGCCGCGAGCGCCGCCGGGCGCAGGCGCGGAATTCGCGCCTGGGCGGCCGCGCTTTACCCCACCCTGGTGCATTGAAGGCGGGACCGGACGCTGCACGGGACGGTTGTGCCCGGCGTCCGCGTCGCGCTGGCCGCGCATCCATTCATTCAGGCGCATTTCCCAGCGACCTGCCGCTGTCCCGAGGCGGCAACAAGCCAGCCGCAGCAGCAGCGGCGAAGGCTGCCACGTCCCGCCTTTATCGGCAGATTGTGATGACAGCCATCTCCTCGCCACAAAGGCGGTCAAAATGCGGCGGAACGGCCAGTTGCAACCATAACTGTGCCAATTCGTGCCGAATCATGGCCCGAGGCAAAAACAACGGGGAGCTTTTTATTTCGTGTCCGGTATGGTTACGGACATAAGCTTACACTACCTTCCATCAAAATTTGAGGAGCATGGTAAACCAACTTGCGTCTAACGTTAGCCTACTGAAGTTTTCATAATTTTAATCAAACTTCGCGCAGATATGATGCAACCTCCTGGTGTGGATGCGTCGGGTTTATCGGCGCCGAGGGAGTACTTCATGTCTGATTCAACCCACGGTATCGTCCTCCAGAATGCCGGTAGCGGCTCCCTTGACGGAGGCATTGCCACCTTCGGCCAGGTGTTTTTGCGGGGCGATGTCCCCGCGGGCGCGGAACTCACCGCGCAAGGCGGCGGCCTTTCCCTCCCTGTGCAGATGGATGTGAAGACCCGCTACGAGGACGGCTCGGTCAAGATGGCCGTGCTGGCCGTGCAGCGTCCCGCCATTGCACCGGGCGAATCGCTGGAACTCGCCCTGACGGCCGGGCCTGCCACGTCGGGCGCAGCCGCGATCAATCTGAATGCCGCGCTGAGCCAGCATACGTTCCTGGTCGAGATGAAGATCGCCGGCGGATCGACCGTCCAGGTCGACGTCATGGATGCGCTGCGTGATGCGTTGGCCGACGGCAGCGCCAGCTTCTGGCAGAGCGGGCCGCTGGCAACCCAGGCCCGCGTCGCTGTCGACCTGCCGGGCGCTCAGCGCCTGGTCTTCGATGTCACCGCCTTCAAGGGTGGCGGCATGACGGTGGAGGCGCAGTTCAACAACGACAAGGCCATGGGCGCCAGCGGCGGCCGTGTTCAATACGATCTCACGGTTACCATGGATGGCGTTAAGGTCGCGACGGAGACGGTCAGCCAGGGCCAGTACCAGAACTGGCACCGCACCTTCTCCTCGAACGATCACGATGGCGGGCAGGGACTGGGCAGCCCGTCAGAAGGTTGGCTGAACATCCGGCATGACGTCGAGTATCTCTCGAAGACCGGTGCCATCGCCGCCTATGACACCAGCCTCAGCATCAGCGACACCCTGATCAACAAATGGGCCGCGGCGCAATCGGAGGCCGCCTGGTCTGCGCCCTTGTCGGCCAACGGCATCACGCAATACATGCCGATGACCGGCGGTCGCGGCGATATCGGCATCACCACCGCCGGCAACACCGCCTGGTTGTTGAGCGGCGATCCCTACGCCGCCGGCTACGCGATGGGCCAGGCCGAAGCTGCGAGCGCCATTCCCTGGCATTTCTGGAACGCCCAGAAGGATACGTGGATCAATTCCGCCGACTTCCCGAAGCTTTGGACCGACGCACGCGGCGGCACCGGCAAGGTCGGTGACGCGAACGCCACCGGCCTGACGCAGCAGGTGCCCAATGATACGGGTTGGTCGCCGGACCGCGCGCACCAGCCGAGCGTATCCTTCGTTCCCTACCTGCTGACCGGCGAACGCTGGATCCTCGACAACCTGCAGGCCCAGGCCAATTTCAACGTCATCGGCGTCTGGCCCGCGGTGCGCACCGAGGACGGCGCCTTCATCGCGCCGCAGCATCAGGCACGCAGCATCGCCTGGAGCATCCGTGAGGTCCAGAACGCCGCCTGGGCGAGCCCGGATGGCAGCCCGGAGAAGGCCTATCTGCAGGGCGTTGCCGACGCGAACTGGAAGTGGCTGGTCGAGCAGATCCCCGCCTGGACCGCATTGCAGGGCGAAGCCCACGGATGGGTGCCGAATGTGGGTGGTGCCGGGATCGACATGTCGCCGTGGCAGCAGGACTACATTGCCTCCACCGCCATCGCTGCCGCCAGCCGCGGCAACGAGGATGCGATGACCTTCCTGAAGTGGCAGATGAACTTCCTGATCGGCCGCTTCCAGTCGGCCGATAATGGCTTCGCGCTGCGTGACGGTGCCGCCTACATCATTGCCGTCGGCGACGGCAGCAATGTCTACCAGAGCTGGGCCGAGATCGGAGCCGCCACCGCCGCGCGTGGCTGGTCGAACGGCACTGAAAGCTGGCAGCATTCCAACGGTGACTATGCGCGCCTGGCATTGATGACCCTGGCCGGCATCTACGGGGTGACCGGCTCGCAGGACGCCTATGATGCCTACAAGGCCCTGCTGGCACAGAAGCCACCCCACGTTTCGGAAAGCACCTTCGCCGGCAGTCCGAATCATGCCGTGACGATACCGGAGTTGTACGGCAGCGGCGCCGGCACCGGCGGCACGCCCATTATCCCCCCAGCGCCGCCGGCGCCGAGCCCGCCCGATCAACCGAGCGAACCCGCGCCGCCGGTTGTCATTCCCGTGGCGCCCCCGGCTGCCGCCCCACCGCCGGCGAGCGACACCCTGACGCTTTCGCAAACAGTCCAGGGGGACCGCATCGATCTGGGCGCCGGCAGCAACAACACGCTGAACCTGTCGTCTGCCGGCGCCAACAAGCTTACCGTGCTGAACGCCAAGACCATCAACGGTGGCAGGGCGAATGACGACGTCACCCTCGCCACCACCATCACCAATGGCCGCATCGACCTCGGCGGTGGCAGCGACAGGCTCACCCTGTCTTCCTCCGGCGCCAACAAGCTGACCGTGTTGAATACCGAGAACATCACCGGCGGTACCGCCAATGATGATGTCACCCTCGGCACCATCGTGAACGGCGCCATGGTTGATCTGGGCGGGGGGCAGGACAGGCTGGTCCTGGCAGACGGCTCCAACAGGATCACCGTCGCCAATACCGAAACCATCATCGGCGGCTCCGGCAACGACGACGTGACGCTGTCCACCGCCATCACCAATGGTCGCGTCGACCTCGGCGGCGGCAGCGACAAGCTGACCCTGTCTTCCGCCGGCACCAACCGGCTGACCGTGCTCAACACCGAGACCATCACCGGCGGCACGGCCGATGACGATGTCATCCTCGGCACCGCCATCACCAACGGGCGCATCGACCTCGGCGGCGGCAGCGACAAGCTGACCCTGTCTTCCGCCGGCGCCAACCGGCTGACCGTGCTCAACACCGAGAACATCACCGGCGGCACGTCCGATGACGATGTCATCCTCGGCACCGCCATCACCAACGGGCGCATCGACCTCGGCGGTGGCAATGACAAGCTGACCCTGTCTTCCTCCGGCGCCAACAAGCTGGTCGTGCTCAACACCGAGAGCATCATCGGCGGCAATACAAATGACGAGATCACCCTCGCCACCACCATCACCAATGGCCGCATCGACCTTGGCGGCGGCAGCGACAGGCTCACCCTGTCCTCCTCCGGCGCCAATAAGCTGGTCGTGCTGAACACTGAGATCATCACCGGCGGTACCGCCAATGATGATGTCACCCTCGGCACCCTCGCGAACGGCGCCCTGGTCGATCTCGGCGGGGGGCTGGACAGGCTGGTCCTGGCAAACGGCTCCAACAGGATCACCGTCGCCAATACCGAAACCATCACCGGCGGCTCCGGCAACGACGACGTGACGCTGTCCACCGCCATCACCAATGGTCACATCGACCTCGGCGGTGGCAATGACAAGCTGACCCTGTCTTCCTCCGGCGCCAACAAGCTGGTCGTGCTCAACACCGAGAGCATCATCGGCGGCAATGCGAATGACGAGATCACCTTCGGCACCACCTTCAATGGCGGCATCGTCAATCTTGGCGGCGGCACCGATAGCATCACCTTGTCCTCGGCCGGCAGCAACAAGCTGACCGTGTTGAATACAGAGAACATCAATGGCGGCAGCGCGAGCGATCACATCACCTTCGGCACCACGATCACGAACGGGCGCGTCGACCTCGGTTCCGGGCATGACACCGTCATCCTGTCCTCGGTCGGCGCCAATAAGCTGACGGTCACCAACGTCGAGGTGGTGATCGGAGGCAACCATAGCGACCACGTCACCGTGCTGGGCTCCAGCGCTGCTCGCCTGGCAACTGGCGCCGGAAACGACGTCCTGATTGGCGGCGGCGGCAACGACACCCTGATCGGCGGCAGCGGTACCGATACGATGACCGGAGGTGGGGGGGCTGATCATTTTGTCTTCAGCATGACCGGCGAATCGATCCTGTCCGCCCCCGATCGCATCACGGATTTCAACTCGGGCACGGACAAGCTCGTGTTCGAAGGGCTCCTGAAGGGAAGCTTCGGGTATCGCGGCGACGCGGCCTTCACCGGCAAGGGGCATTCCGAAGCCAGGTTTGCCGATGCTTCGCATCAGCTGATTCTCGATGTGAACGGCGATGGTCGTGCGGACATGGCCATCATTCTGGATAACGTCGTGGCATCCACGCTCCGCGCCTCCGACTTCATCTGGAGCTAGTCCAAAACCTGGGCGCACCGGTCACCTGGATCGATCGGTGCGCCCAGGGATCCAGGGCTCCATAGCCTGATCCTTCACGTTGATCGCACCTCAGCTTCCGGCGCCGATGCGCGCCAGCCAGGTGTGAGGAGGGGCCGCCGATGACGGCTCCGGTGCGGCGCGAATCCCGCAAGCATCCCGCCAAACGCCTGTGCAGCACGAACCGGCGGCCGGAAGGTTGGACGCATCAAGCGTTTGATCACCTCAAGTTGAGCGATGCACAGATGAAATGATGCCGACAGATTCGAAGTCGCATCTGTGCGGTCCCAACCACTTCCGCCCAAGAACGAGACATTTCGCAGTGTTGGCGTCGAATCTTGCTGGCCGTGTCACCTGCCGCTGTTCTTTACGTGAGTATTTTCCGGTGCTGCCACGAGGAGGTAAACAGCTGTAGTCGGATGCAAGCGCGGGATCGCTGCTGGTTCGTCCGGATGAGGGAGAGCCATCAGCAGGTGCGAACCGGCTTGTACGGTGAGACATCTCGCGAATGCGCCCCAAGCGGCCCAGGCCGCCCTAGTCACACGCGGCCCGCCGCACCGTCCGAGGACACAAAGAGATGCACGGCATGGCAAAGTCTTCACCCGCCGCTTCGCGCACCGTCGCCGTCGAAGGGCATCCCCAGGGCCTTTCCGCACTCGACACGGTGGGCGCCGAGATGATGGTTGCGGCAACGCCGGGCAATCGTTCCCCCACCTCCGCCGATGCCAGCGTCGGCAGCCGGATCAAGGAACTACGGCGTGCCGCCGGCCGTACGCAGAAGGAGATCGCCGATATCGTCGGGGTGACCGGTGCGCAGTTCCATCGCTATGAAACGGGCGCCACCCGGATCGCGACGAGCCGGCTGCTCGGCATCGCCGCCGCGCTCGGCGTGCGGGCCGAGGCGCTGGTTGGGACCGCATCCCCGCGTTCGGAGCCGATGGTGGATTTTTCCGAAGGCGCGACCGATGAGCTGGTGGAGCTGGTTCAGGTGTTCTCGACCATCAGCGATCCGCGTCGCCGCAGCGCCCTGATGGCTTTTGCCCGGGCCGTGGCCCGCGGCCAGCCGCTGCAGTCAACCGGCGGCTCGATCGAATAGCCGTCACCCCTGTTTGATCGGCGGCGGGGCCCGACGCAGTTCAGCCCTGCTGCCCGAGCGCCGAGACCACTTTCCGAATCAGCTCCGGCAGCGATTTGGCGCCGATCTTCGCCATGATGGCGGCACGATGGTTTTCCACCGTGCGCTGGTTCAGCCGCAGTTCCGCGGCGATGATCTTGCTCGGCGAGCCGGCGATGACGTGGTCCAGGATCTGGCGCTGACGTAGCGTCAGCCGATCCAGCCGCGCCGCCACCTCCGCCTTCATCGCAGCCTCCCCCGCCGCCTGTGAAATGCGGGTATTCGCGCTGGCAATGTTCCGCAGAAGATCGGAACGCACGATCGGCTTCTCGATGAAATTGATCGCGCCTGCCGTCATCGCGCGCACCGCCATGCGCACATCGCCATGGCCGGTCACCATGATGGCCGGCAGGCGCTGGGCGTGTGGGCGCAAGGCCGCCAGCAGCGCCAGGCCATCCATCCCCGGCATCACCGCATCCACCAGCACGCAGCCGCGGCGCCCTGGATGGTCCGCCTGCAAAAAGGCTTCCGCGCTCGGGAAGCTCTCCACCGAGAACCCGTTGGCAGCCAGCCACTCCGTCGTGTCGCGCCTCAGCGTCGCGTCGTCGTCAACAATAAAGACCTGCCCTCCCGCTTCGGGCGCCGCCACCGCCTCCGCCGACAGGCTGGCCGCCGTCCCGGGCAGCGCGCTGGGCGTTTCCGGCTCGTCTTCATCCGTGCCGATGGCTGGCGCAACCGCATCGGCACGCGCCGGCTCCGTCGTCTCCACATTCGCTGCGCGCACCGCGAGGAGGCGCCGCACGCGGGAGAGGAGATCGTCGGCCCGGATCGGCTTCGGCGCATGTTCAACATCGAGCAGCCCGATCTCCTGCCGCGTCCGGGCGGAGGTATCGCCCGTCAGGATGATCGCCGCCGGCGGCGCCGCCAGCACCTGACGCAACTGCAGTGTCAATTCGACGCCGTTGAAATTGCCCGGCAAGTTGTAGTCGGTAATGACGAGCGCGGGCGGATGTTCAACGGCAAGCGCGATGGCGCGCGACCCCTCGAAGGCAACCGACACGGCATAGCCCTGTTCCTGCAGCAGCATCCGCAGCGCATCAGCCACCGCCTGGTCATCCTCGATCACCAGGATACGCGCGACCTCGCGCGGTGGCGGCAGGTCCTGCGCCGGCAGCGCGCCACCCTGCGCCAGGGGCAGGTCGATGTGGAAGCCGGACCCTGCATTCTCACGCGACCGGACGCCGATCGGGTGCCCCAGCAGATTGCAGAGGCGCCGCGCGATGGCGAGCCCGAGGCCAAGCCCCTGGCTTCGCGCCCGCGCGGTGCCGCCAATCTGATGGGATTCGTCGAACACCGCCTGCATCTGGGCCTTCGGGATGCCGATTCCCGTGTCCCACACCTCGATCCGCAGATGCCCGCCGACCCTGCGGCACCCCAGCAGGATCCGTCCCTGCCGAGTGTATTTCAGCGCATTGGAAAGAAGATTGCGCAAGATCTGTCGCAGCAGCCGTGCATCGCTCAGCACCACCGCGTCGCTCGGCACCAGGCGCCAGTCGAGGCCTGCGGCCAGCGCCGCACCCGCGAATTCCCGCTCGAGGCTGGCCAGCAGCGCGCCCACATGAACCGGGGCGACGTCCGCATGCACGCGGCCCACCTCCATGCGGTTGATGTCCAGCAGCGCGTCCAGGATGCCCGACATCGAGTCGATCGTCTCATCCAGCCGCCCGATCAGCCGCAGCAGCGCGGGATCCGACGCCTTCGCCGCCAGCAGGCCGTGCAGCATGCTCATGCTCTGCAGGGGTTGCCGCAGATCGTGGCTGGCCGCCGCCAGGAAACGCGACTTGTCACGATCCGCTCGCTCGGCCACCGCCTTGGCCAGTTCCAGCCGCCCAGCCAGGCGCGTCTGCTCCGTCAAATCCTCGATGGTCAGCACGCTGCGCGGCGGGTCGGAGCTCAGGCGCCGGGCAACCACCCGCAGCAGCTGGGTCTCCCTTCCCGCCTGAGCGACTTCCAGGATCGAATCCTCCGCCTCACCCGGCAGGACGTTCGCGGAGGTCAGGAAGGCCTCCAGCCGTGGTGCCGCGAGAAGGGCCGCCTCCAGGCGCTCCGGCGTCATGCCCAGCACGGCGCGAAAGCCCGCATTCGCGGCCACGACCTGGCGTTCCGCATCCAGCACCGCAACCGGCAGGTGAATGGCCTGAAGCAATTCCTCCGCCAGGTGCCGCCGGGCACCCGCGGCCCAGGCCACCAGCGCGCCGCCAAGTGCCACCTGCGGAAGGGCCTGGTCGACCAGCAGGCGGTCCGGCCCCTGTTTCAGGTCGTCAGCATCGCGCAGCTGTGTCATCACCCAGCCACCGCGGCGGCGCAGGGCTTGCAGCCCACCCCCCGCACGCGCCGGGTCGTCCGAGAGGAACACCGCGATGCCCTGCGCGCCTTCCGTCTCCGCAAGGCTCAGCAGCAGCGCCTCCAGTCCGGTTCCCGGCGCCGCAGGCAGCGCGCGGAGCCGGCGGTCGCGCAGCTCCATCGGCGTTCCGTCCGGCACCAACAGGACGGCATCCGCCAGCACCGGTGCGCCGTCCGAGACCAGTCCAACCGGCATGGCGATCCGGCCGGCGAGCGCCTGCCGACGAATTTCCTCCGCCCCGCCCGCGGACACCATCACCACCAGGGCAAGCCCCGATTGCCGCGGCATGTCGCCCAGCAGGGCCAGGCAGGTTTCCAGGCTTCCGCCCACAGCGTCGACGACCACCACCGCAATCGCCCGATCACCGGGTTGCAGGCGCGCCGCATCGACATCGCCGCAACCGGCACCGGGCATTCAGGGGATCCTGGGTTTTGGGATGAATTCCACCCAACATAGAGCCAGCGTCCAAAATTCAAACCAGCCCAATTCGCCGTGCTTGTTCAAATAAATGAGCGAATACCACAGTATATGAAACAGCTGCAGCAGTTTACATCTTGCCGCAGTCGCATGTAACGCTTTGCGCAAACCTGGCAACGCCCGGAGCTAGCGGAGGCAAGACACGTGTAGTCCTGCGACGCGCAGCGGCAGCGCGCCGGAGGACCGAGGTCGGGCCTGACCCCGCAGCAACCCTCCGCCTCAAAGGGCGGAGGATGCTACCCGGGCCGACGCAGCGGTACCGGTCCATTAGGCCAACGCGACGATGGCCGGCCGCAGCCCCTGTTCCAGCGTCAGCGCCGGGCTTCCCGGCCAGGCTGTCCGGCAGCCGCACCACCTGGGGCTTGCGGGACCCGTGTCGAAGGCGGCGTAGCTGCGCTGGAACAGGGTGGCGACGCGGTCGTCCACGCCAGCCCCTGCACCGCCGCGCCCATGGCATCAATGACGCCCCAGCGCACCCTGCCCCTGCGCACCCTGCCCCAGCGCACCCTGCCCCAGCGCGCCGGCCTCCGGCCCGGAGCGATCAGGACGGCGGCTGAGGCAGGCGGCAAGTGTGGCGCCTCGGATGTCGCAATCCCGACCTTCGCGCGTCGGCGCGCGGCCCGGCGCTGCGAAAACGGGGCCACGCCGCGACAGTTGCAACGCGATGTTCAGCAATCCCGACCCAGGATGTTCACCGGCCAGCCCGATCGCATCTTGGAAGCGGCGGCCGCAGCCACTATTTCTGTCACGTCCTCATTTCACCCTCGGGCCGCCGGAGCGTCCCGCCATTTGGAATCCGGCCTCGACCCTCGCATGACGAAATCTGAACACGCCGACGGCCTGGACCCCGGGACCGTGACCGCTCGCCTCAAGGTTTCGGCCCGCCTGCGCCGTACCAGCGCCGCGGTGCAGGGGCTTCTGGTGGAATTGCGGCGGCCTTCTCGCCTCGCGCCGCTACCCGTGCCGCCGCCGCGGCTTCAGCCCGGCATCATGCGCGTGGCGTCCTACAACATCCACAAATGCGTCGGCACGGATCGCCGCTTCGACCCGGCCCGCACCGCGGCCGTCATCGCCGAACTCGGCGCCGACCTGGTCGCGGTGCAGGAAGCCGATCGCCGCTTCGGACGCCGCGTCGGCCTGATGGACCCCGCGACGCTGGAGCGGGAGACGGGGCTGGCGCCGTTGCCGGTCTCCGACCTGCCGGATGGCCATGGCTGGCACGGCAACGCCATCCTGGTGCGGCCCGGCACCCCCGCCCGCATCCGCCGCCTGGCGCTGCCGGGCGCGGAACCGCGCGGCGCCTTGGTGGCGGAGCTGGACCTGCCCGGCGGCCGGCTGCGCGTGGTGGCCGCGCATCTCGGCCTGCTGCGCCGCTGCCGCGCCCGCCAGGCCGCCGCCATTCTGCGCGCCCTGGCCGAGGATGCGGAGGGCGAGGCACCGCTACCCACCCTGCTGCTCGGTGACCTGAACGAATGGCGGCCCGGCGCCAAATCCTCCCTGCGCGTCTTCGAGCCGTTCTTCGGCCCCCTGGTCCACGGCCCGGCCAGCTTCCCGACCCGCTTGCCGGTGCTGGCGCTGGACCGCATCCTGGGCTGGCCGCGCGGCGTGGTCAGCGATGTGGCCGTGCATGACAGCGCCCTGGCGCGCATCGCCTCGGACCACCTGCCGCTGACCGCGGCGGTGCGGCTCGGCGCCACCTCCGGGCTGGTGAGCGAGGCCGCCTGAGACTCCTGGCTTTGCGTCGTTGCAACCGCAATGCTGCTGCCCCGTTCGCTTGAGGCTGGCACCGCTGATCGCCAGATCACCCTGGCAGGCGGATGAGGAGCGGCATGCGACAGATCTCGGCGATCCCTCCGGCCCAGCCCATGACCACCAGGCCCGGAACGGCCACGCCGGGGCCAACCACGCCGGGGCCAACCACGCCGGGAACGGCGCTGGACGATGCGGTGCGGCGGGTGCTCGGCGGGCTGGGCCACGCCAATAGCGGCGCGTCCCTGGTTCCGGAGGGGCTGGACGCCTTCGCCATCCGCGTCGCCACCGCGCGCGCCGCCGGCCGGAGCCTCGATCTGCAATACTACATCTGGCATGCCGATGTGACCGGCAAGCTGTTGGCCGCCGAGGTGCTGGCCGCCGCCGACCGTGGCGTGCGCGTCCGGCTTCTGCTGGACGATGCCTATGCGCTGGGGCGGGAGCGTGTGCTTTCCGCGCTGGATTCGCACCCCGGCATCGCGGTGAAGCTGTTCAACGGCACACGCTGGCGCATGTTCGGCCGCGCCGGTTTCCTGCTGGAGATGCTGTTCGGTGGCTGGCACCTGAACCGGCGCATGCACAACAAGGCCTGGATCGCCGATGGCAAGGTGGCGATCGCCGGCGGCCGCAACCTGGGCGACGAGTATTTCGGCGCCAAGTCGGATGAGTTCAATTTCCGCGACCTGGACCTGGTTCTGGCCGGCGAGGCCGCCGCCGGCACCAACCGGGTATTTGAGCGCTACTGGCGCAGCAGCCTGGCGCGCCCCGCCGCCCTGGTCTGCCCGCCCAGCGACAAGCGCGGCCTTCCGGCCCTGCGCCAGGCGCTGGCCGACGCCGCGGCGGCGCCGGAGGCGAGGCGCTACCTCCAGCATCTGGGCGCCTTCACCGGTGCCGAAGCCCCGCTTTCGCGCGGCCTGGTGGCGCTGGCCCCCGGCGCCGTGCAGGTGGTGGCGGACCCGCCGGAAAAGGCCCGCCGCGGGCTGGCCGCGCGCCGGCTGGCGCGTGCCGCCGGCGGCATCGCACCGGAAATCGCCGATGCGCTGCGCCGCGCAAAACATCAGGCGTTGCTGATCTCGCCCTATTTCGTGCCCGGCGAGGCGGGCCTCGCGCTGCTTCTGGGCCTGGTCGCGCGCGGCGTGCAGGTTTCCGTGGTGACCAATTCACTGGCCGCCACCGATGTGGTGGCCGTGCATGGCGGCTACGCCAAGTACCGCGAACCGCTGCTGCGCGCCGGCGTGCCGCTGTATGAGCTGAAGCCGAGCGGTGAGGATGAGGATACCTCCGTCTTCGGCTCCCGCGGCGCCAGCCTGCACACCAAGGCCTTCGTGGTGGATGACGGGCCGGTCTTCGTCGGCTCCTTCAACCTCGACCCGCGCTCCGCCGCGCTGAACACGGAAATGGGCGCCTTCGTGGACCACCCGGCGCTGGCCCGCGAATTGCGCGCGGAGCATGACCGGCTAGCGGACCCGGCGCGAAGCTGGCGGCTGGGGCTGGAGGAAGGGCGGCTGACCTGGACCGGCAGCGGCCCGGATGGCCAGTTGCAGACCCTCCGGCGGGAACCCGACGCCTCGCTGCGCCGCCGAGTGCTGGCGCGGGTGCTGCGCTGGCTGCCGATCGAATCGCAGCTATAGGGCCGGGTCAGGACCGCGCCGCAAGGCCATGGCCAGGATATGGCCCGGCGTCGGCTGCCACTGCATCACGCGCCAGCGCGCCGTGCCGCCCGGGGCGAAGGCCAGGCGTGGCGGGTCCAGCGTGAAGCCGAAACTGTCCAGCCCGGCCGCAATCCCCTCCCCCGTCGCCTTCACATAGGCCTCCTTCAGCGTCCAGATCCGCAGGAAGGCCGCATGGCGCGCGGCCTGCGGCGTCGCTGCCAGCAGCGCGGCCTCCGAGGGTGCGAAATAGCGTTCGGCGAGGCCAGGCCCGGCCTCCCGCCGGGACAGATCCTCGACATCCAGGCCGATATCATCCCCGGCGGCCACGGCGCAGGCCACCAGGCTGCGCGTGTGGGACAGGTTGAAGCGCAGCCAGGGCAGGTTGTGGGCCGCGTCCAGCTCCGGCTTTCCTTGCGGGCCGCGCCGGAAGCGGAAGCAGGGCGCGGGCAGGCCGCCGGCCCCGGCCAGCATGGAGCGGGCCAGGGCGTGGGCCGCGACATAGGCGCGGCGATCCGCCTCGAAACGGAAGCGCGCCGCGGCTGCCTGCTCCTCCGCATCCAGCGTGGCGTGCCAGGCGGCCAGCGTCGGCGCGTCGGCGGTGCCGGGATGCAGCCAGCGCAGGCGCACCGCGCCACGGGTGAAGGGGGCCACGGCGGTCAGCCGGGGTAGGGCACGGCGTCGTGCTCCACCAGGCCCCGGCCGCGCCCGGCGGCCAGCAGTGCGGCGCGCAGGGACTCGCCATAGGATCGCGCGCAGGCCAGCCGGAACGCCTCGCCATCGCGCCAGATCAGCAGCGGAATATGCGCGGCCAGCGTTGCCGCCGCGGCGCCGTGCGGGAAGCTGCGGGGATGCAGGTCCAGTGCCAGGATCGTCGCCAGCGCCTCCCCCGCCAATCTGCCGGCGAGTCCGAAGACGGCGCGCGACCCATCCATCGCCGTGCGGTGCGGATCGGGCACCGGCAGGGCGGTGCCGGGCGCGTGCAGGCACAGCCAGGTCCCGGGCGCCGTCCAGATCGCCGTGGCGCCCGCCACGGCCACCCAGCCGGGGCGCTGCGGCAGGCCTGGCAGCATCGTGGCGGGGCCATGCAGCGCGGTGGCGCCGATGGCGGTGAAGCGGCGCAGTTCCAGCTCAGCCACGGGTCCGGCCACCTTCCGGGTCGATGAAGACGGGTGACACCACCTCCGCCTCCCCATCATGGCCGCGCACCGGATCGAAGACGCGGATGCGCGTGCCGATCCGCGCCTGGCCGCCGGACAGCAGGGCGAGGCCGATCTGCGCCTGCAGATGCGGCGACCAGCAGCTTGCGGTGACATGGCCAAGATCGTTCGCCGTGGTCGCCGCCGCGCCGGGGTCCAGCAGATGCGCGCCGGTCCGCAGCCCTTCCCCGCGCAGGCCCACCAGCGCCGGGCGCCGAGGATCGACCAGCGCCGGCCGCTGCGCCATGACGCGGCCGATGAAATCCTTGGTGGGGGACAGCATGCGCCCAAGGCCGAGATCGCCCGCCGTGGTCTGGCCGTTCATCTCACCGCCGCCGGCATGGCCCTTCTCGATCCGCAGCACGCCCAGCGCCTCCGTCCCATAGGGCACGGCGCCGGCCGTGAGCAGCCGGTCGGCCATCGCCGCCGCGTCATCCGGCGGCACGCCAATCTCGAAGGCCAGCTCGCCGGAAAAGGACAGGCGATACAGCCGGCCGCGCAGCCCGCCAGCAAAGTTGGCCTCCGTGCAGGCCATGTGCGGCAAGGCGGCGTTGGAGACATCCGCCTCCGTGACCTGCGCCAGCACATCCCGCGCCCGCGGCCCGGCCAGCGCGATCTGCGCCCAGGCGTCGGTGACGGACAGGATCGTCACATCCAGTTCCGGCCGCAGCACCTGATGCACATATTCCAGATGCTGCATCACCCGCGCCGCATTCGCCGTGGTGGTGGTGACGAAGAAGCGATGTTCCGAGATTCGCGCACAGGTGCCGTCATCGAGCACAAAGCCGTCCTCGCGCAGCATGATGCCGTAGCGGATGCGGCCGGGCTTCAGCGTCGCGATGGCGTTGGCATAGACGAAATCCAGCAGCGCCGCGGCGCCCGGCCCCACCACCTCGATCTTGCCCAGCGTCGAGACATCGCAGAAGCCAACGGCCTTGCGGACCTGCAGCACTTCCCGGTCAACGCTGTCGCGCCAGCCGGCCTCGCCCGGGCGGGCATACCATTCGGGGCGCAGCCAGGCGCCGGTGGCGACGAAGCTGGCGCCGTGGCGGGCGGACCAGGCGTGCAGCGGGGTCAGGCGGGTCGGGCGGTAATCCGGGCCGGTCTGCGCGCCGGCCAGGGCGCCGATGGTCACCGGCGTATAGGGCGGGCGGAACATGGTGGTGCCGGTCTCGGCGATGCCGCGGCCGGTGGCTTCGGCCAGGATGGCGAGGCCCACGACATTCGCGGTGCGGCCCTGGTCGGTGGCCATGCCGAGGGTGGTGTAGCGTTTCGCGTGCTCGACGCTGCGAAACCCCTCCCGCGCCGCGAGGGCGATGTCGTCGGCGGTGACGTCGTGCTGGAAATCCACGAAGGCCTTGCGACCGGGCACATGATACAGCGCGCGCAGCCCGGCCGGTTCGTCATCGGCGCGCGGCAGGGCCAGGGGCTGGCCCTCATGCCCGGTATCGCGCGCCGCCTGAAGGCCGGCAGCGGCGCCATCGGCGAGGCAGGCGGCCAGGGTGAAGCGGCCCGCCGCGGCACCGGCCACCGCCATGCCGGGCGGCGGCGTGCCGGGCAGGAAGGCGGCCAGCGACTCATCCCAGCCTGGGCGGCCGCCCTGGTGGCTGGCCAGGTGCAGCGTCGGATTCCAGCCGCCCGCCACCGCCAGAACATCGGCCGCGATGCGTTCGCCAGTGTCCAGCCGCACGGAGGACAGGCCGAGCCGCCCCCCGGTGCCCACCACCCGGGCGCCCGCCACCACGCGCAGTCCCTTGTCGCCGCGGGCGGAATCGCGGGGGTCCACCACCGTCACCTCCGCCCCCGCCTCGCGCAGATCGCGCGCGGTGCGCCAGCCATCATCGCCCGCCGTGAACACCACCGCGCGCTGTCCTGGCAGCACCGCGTAGCGGTTGAGGTAGCCGCGCGCGGCGGCGGCCGACATCACGCCCGGCCGGTCATTGCCCGGGAAGGCGATGGGCCGTTCCACCGCGCCAGCCGCCAGCACCACGCGCTTCGCCACGATGGTCCAGCCCCTTTGGCGCGGCTGGCCCGGCGCGGGTTCGGCCAGGTGGTCCGCCACGCGCTGCACCGCGCCATAGGTGCCGTGGTCGAAGGCGCCGAAGATGGTGGTGCGCGGCAGCAGCATGACATCCGGCAGGCTGGCGAGTTCCGCCAGCACCAGCGCCGCCCATACCTCGCCCGGCGCGCCACCGATCTCCGGCGCATCCGCCAGCAGCCTGCCGCCAAGCCGGAAATCCTCATCCGCCAGCACCACCCGCGCGCCGCAGCGCGCGGCGGCCAGCGCGGCGGCGAGGCCCGTGGGGCCGCCGCCCACCACAAGCACGTCGCAATGCGCGTGCATGCGCTCATACGCATCCGGGTCCGGCGCGGTCGCGGCGCGGCCGAGGCCGGCGGCGCGGCGGATCAGCGGCTCATAGACCTTCTCCCAGAAGGACGCCGGCCACATGAAGGTCTTGTAGTAGAAGCCGGCGGAGAGCAGCGGGCCGAACAGCCCGTTCAACGCCATCACGTCGAAGCGCAGGCTGGGCCAGCGGTTCTGGCTGCGCGCCGCCAGCCCCTCGAATAATTCGGCGGTGGTGGCGCGGGTGTTGGGTTCCTGGCGGGCGCCGTCGCGCAGTTCGACCAGCGCGTTCGGCTCCTCGCTGCCCAGGCCCCAGATGCCGCGCGGCCGATGATATTTGAAGGACCGCCCGACCAGCTTCACGCCGTTGGCAAGCAGCGCGGAGGCCAGCGTGTCGCCGGCATGGCCCTGATAGCCGCGGCCATCAAAGCTGAAGCGCAGTGATTGCGCGCGGTCGATCAATCCGCCGCTGGGCAGCCGCGTCATGGCCGGCACGCCTCGGCGCTGGCAACCGCATGGGTGCGGGTATCGCGCATCACGCGCAGCCATTGCCGGCAGCCATGGATGTGCTGCCACAGTTCCGCATGCATCCCGGCGGGGTTTTCGCGGAGGTGCAGGTATTCGTGCCACGCCTCCGTCGGCGCATCGGCCGCAGGGCGGGGCGGCGGGGCGCTGCCGATTGTCGAAAATTCGGCGGCGTCGCGTTCGCCGCATAGGGGGCAGGGGATTCGCATCAGTGCAGGTTCGCCTGGGCGCCGGCGCCCTTCTCATCGATCACCGCGCCCGTCGCGAAGCGATCCAGCCGGAACGCCGCATTCAGCGCATGTGGCTGCCCGGTGGCGATGGTATGCGCGAAGCACCAGCCGGAAGCCGGCGTCGCCTTGAAGCCGCCATAGCACCAGCCGCAGTTGAGAAAGAGGCCCTCGATCGGGGTGCGGTCGATGATCGGTGATCCATCCATCGACATGTCCATGATGCCGCCCCACTGCCGCAGATAGCGCAGCCGCGACATCGCCGGGAAAAGCTGCACCGCGCATTCCATCACGTCATGCACCACCGGCAGGTTGCCGCGCTGGGCGTAGGAGTTGTAGCCGTCGATATCGCCGCCGAAGACCAGCCCGCCCTTGTCGGACTGGCTGACATAAAGGTGGCCCGCGCCATAGGTCACCACCGTGTCGATCATCGGCTTCACCGCCTCCGACACGAAGGCCTGCAGCACATGGCTTTCGATCGGCAGCCGCAGCCCCGCCATCGCCGCGACGCGTGAGGTGTTGCCCGCCACCGCCAGCCCCACCCGCTTCGCGCCGATGAAGCCGCGCGTCGTCTCCACCCCCACCACGCGGCCCGATTGCACGCGGATTCCGGTGACCTCCGTGTTCTGCAGCAGGTCAACGCCGCGGGAATCCGCCGCGCGCGCGTAGCCCCAGGCAACCGCATCATGCCGCACCGTGCCGCCGCGGCGTTGCAGCAGCCCGCCCTTCACCGGAAAGCGGACGCTGTCCATGTTCAGCCCCGGCACCATGGCGCGCACCTGCGCCGCATCCAGCAGTTCCGCATCCACCCCGGCCAGGCGCATCGCATTGCCGCGCCGTGCATAGGCATCCCGCTGGCTGTCCGAATGGCACAGGTTCAGCACGCCGCGCTGGCTGACCATGGCGTTGTAGTTGATGTCCTGCTCCAGCCCTTCCCACAGCTTCATGGAATGCTCGTAGAAGGGCGTATTGCCGGGCAGCAGGTAGTTCGACCGGATGATGGTGGTGTTCCGCCCGACATTGCCGGAGCCGAGATAGCCCTTCTCCAGCACCGCCACATCCGTGATGCCGTGCAGCTTCGCCAGGTAATGCGCCGTGGCCAGCCCATGCCCGCCGCCGCCGACGATGATCGTGTCATAGGCCGGCTTCGGCGCCGGGTCGCGCCAGGCGGGGGTCCAGGACCGGTTGCCGGTCAGGGCATGGCGCAGCAGGGCAAGGGCGGAATAGCGCATGCCGGCAGCATGGCAGGCGGCGGCCGCCTGACTTGCCTCAGAACGACATGGATCGGTCGTTCCGCGCCTATTCCCCCTCCGCCAGCAGCGCCGCATCGCCGCCGGCGGCGGCGGTGTTCACCGTCACCACCCGTTCGACCATGAAGCGCGGCAGGTAATGCGGCCCGCCCGCCTTCGGCCCGGTGCCGGATAGCCCCTGCCCGCCGAAGGGCTGGCTGCCGACCACGGCGCCGACCATGTTGCGGTTCACATAGACATTCCCGGCCGGCACCGCCTGCGCCACCCGCACGGCAAAACCCGCGCGCCGGCTCTGCACGCCCAGCGTCAGCCCGTATCCGGTGCCGCCGAGCGCACGCAGCAGCGCCGCCTCCGTCGCCCCGCGCCAGCGCACCACATGCAGCACGGGGCCGAAGACCTCCTGCGTCAGATCCTCCACCCGCCGCAATTCGACGATGCGCGGTGCGAGGAAATTGCCGGTTTCCGTGGCGGGATGGCGAAACACCTCCCGCGCCCCTTCCGGCAGTTTCGCCAGCCAGGCCTCGATGCGCGCCTTGGCCTCGGCATCGATCAGCGGCCCGACATGCGTGGCGGGGTCGCGCGGATCGCCCCGTTTCAGCTCGCGCGCCGCCCCGGCGATCATCGCCAGCATCCGGTCCGCCGCTTCCTCCTGCACACAGAGCAGCCGCAGCGCCGAACAACGCTGGCCGGCGGAGCGGAAGGCGCTGTTCAGCACGTCATCCGTCACCTGTTCCGGCAGCGCGGTCGCATCCACCACCATGGCGTTCAACCCGCCCGTCTCCGCGATCAGCGGGATGATCGGCCCGTCCTTCGCCGCGATGGCGCGGTTGATGCTGCGCGCGGCCGCGGTGCTGCCGGTGAAGGCGATGCCCGCGGTGGCCGGATGCGCCACCAGCGCCGCGCCCACCTCCACCCCGCCCGGCACAACCACCAGCGCATCCGCCGGCAGCCCCGCCAGGCGGAGCGCCTGCGCCGCGAGCCCCGCGATGCGCGGCGTCTGCGGCGCCGGCTTCGCCACCACGGCATTGCCCGCGACAAGCGCCGCCGCCACCTGGCCAAGGAAGATCGCCAGCGGGAAATTCCAGGGCGAGATGGCGAGGAAGACGCCGCGCCCGGACAGGCTCAGCACGTTGCTTTCGCCGACCGGGCTGGGCAGCGCGGCGGGTGTGGCGATGCGTTCCGCCTCATCGGCGTAGTAGCGGCAGAAATCGACGGCCTCCCGCAATTCGGAAAGCGCGTCATCCAGCGTGCGGAACCCTTCCTCCTGGATCGCCGCGATGAATTTGCCCGAATCCGATTCCAGCGCATCTGCCGTGCGGCGCAGCACCGTGGCGCGCTGCGCCACGGGGGTCGCGTTCCAGGCCGGGAAGGCGGCCTGCGCGCGCGCCATGGCCGCGGCGGGATCGACCTCCGGCACCTTGGGCAAGGGCGGCGCCGCATCACGCGCGGCGACCAGCGTGGCGAGGGCACGCCTGTCGCCGAATTCCACGCCGCGGCTGTTCGGACGATCGCCGAACAGCGCGGCCGGGCGCTTCACCCGCGGATGCCGCGGCGGGCCTTCGGCCAGGGCCACGGAGGGATGCCGCAGCAGTCGCTCCAGCGGCACCGCGTCATCCGCCACCGCCGCGACGAAGCCGCCATTCGCGCCATTCTCCAGCAGGCGGCGCACCAGATAGGCCAGCAGATCCTCATGCACGCCAACCGGCGCGTAGATGCGCAGCGCCGCATCCGGGCGCTTCTCCGCCAGCTTGGCGTAGAGCGCGCTGCCCATGCCGTGCAACCGCTGGAATTCGAACTTTTCCGGGTTCACGCCCTTGGCCTCAGCCAGCGCCAGCGCCTGCGCGATGCTTGCCGCATTATGGGTGGCAAATTGAGGAAAGATGCGGCCCTGCCTGGCCACATCCAGCAGCACGGCCGCCTGGGTCAGCCAGGCGAGGTCGGTCGCCGCCTTGCGGGTCCAGACCGGAAAATCATCGAGTCCGCGTTCCTGCGCGCGCTTGATCTCGGCATCCCAATAGGCGCCCTTCACCAGCCGCACCATCAGCCGCCGCCCGGTCGCCGCGGAGCGATCCGCCAGCCAGCCCACCACCGCGCCGGCGCGTTTTTGGTAGGCCTGCACGGCGAGGCCCAGCCCTTCCCACCCCGCCAGGCTGGGTTCGGTCAGTAGCCGGTCGAAAACCTCCAGCGACAGCTCCAGCCGGTCGGCTTCCTCCGCATCCAGTGTCAGGTTCAGATCATGCGCCCGCGCCACCTGCGCCAGCTCGATCAGATCCGGCACCAGCTCCGCCATCACCCGGTCCCGCGACACCGCCTCATAGCGCGGATGGATCGCCGACAGTTTGACGGACAGGCCCGGCCGCGCCGGCAGGCTGCCCTGCGCCGCGCGCCCGATCGCGGCGCAGGCCGCGTGATAGGCGCCCAGATATTTGCGCGCATCCGCCGCGCTGCGGGCGCCCTCCCCCAGCATGTCGTAGGAATACCGCATGCCCTTGGCCGACCGGCCGAGCGCATCGCCGATGCTCTCGCCCAGCACGAATTGCCCGCCCATCAGCCGCACCGCCTGCCGCGCCGCCTGGCGCACCGCCGGCACGCCGAGCCGCCTGGCCATCGGCGCCAGCACGCCACCCGGCGTTTCCCCACGCCCGACCAGCCTTGCCCCCATGGCAAGTGCCCAGCCGGAGGCGGCGGAGGCAAAACCCTCCGCATGGTGGCGCCAATCGCCCTCCGCCAGCTTCTCCGCGATCAGCGCATCGGCCGTCGCGTCATCCGGCACGCGCAGCAGCGCCTCCGCCAGCGCCATCAGCGCCAGGCCTTCGCGGGTGGAAAGCGGCCAGCCGCGCAGGATCTCCTCCACCGCCAGCGGCCCGCCGCCATCCCGGGCGGCCTGCGCCAGGGCCAGCGCCAGGGGCGCGGCCTCCGGCCTTGGGGTGGGGGCGGAGGCGAGCAGCGCGGCGCGCGCGGCTTCCTCGGAGGGGGCATAGGGGGCTTCGAACATGGGTTCAGCATGCCGCGCCGCCGGCCGTGGATGCAGCGGGATTTTCCGCGGTATAACCGGCGGATCAACGGCGGAACGCCCCATGGACCACGAGATCGACCGCATCGACCGCCGCATGCTGGCGCTGCTGCAACGCGATGGACGGGCCACGGTGGCGGAGCTCGCGACCCGCATCGGCCTGTCGCCCTCCGCCGCCTCCGAACGCCTGCGGCGGCTGCAGGCGCAGGGGTTCATCACCGGCTGGGGCGCGCGGCTGGATGCGGCGCGGATCGGCCTCGGCCTGCTGGTCTTCGTCGAGATCAGCCTGGACCACACCACGCCGGACGCCTTCGACCGCTTCGCCGTCGCGGTGAAACGGGTGCCGGAGGTGCTGGAATGCCACATGGTGGCCGGCGGCTTCGACTATCTGGTGAAGGCGCGGGTGCGCGACATGGCGGCCTATCGCCGCTTCCTCGGCGATGTGCTGCTCAGTCTGCCCGGCGTGAAGGCCAGCCACACCTATGCGGTGATCGAGGAGGTGATTGCGGAGGCGCCGCTGCCGGTCTGAGGTTAGCTCCGCAGCCTGCGCCCCAGCGCACGCCACTTCACCTGGCTCAACAGCAGGAAGGCCATGAAGGCCATCAGCACCATGGTCAGCGGGCTGGCCACCGCCTCCTCCACCAGGAAGCCGAGGTCATCGCCCACCGAGATCACCGCGCGGCGCCAGGACACGTCGATCATCGGCCCGAGAATCATGCCGAGGATCACCGGCCCCACCTGGAAGCCGTACATTTTCAGCAGATAGCCGAAGATGCCGAAGCCCAGCATGAAATACACATCCACCACGCTGTTCTGGATGGAATAGGTGCCGACCACGGACAGCACCAGGATCAGCGGAATCAGCACCGAGGGCGGGCATTCCACCAGCTTGGCAAAGGCGCGGATGCCGGTGAGGCCAAAGACCAGCAGGAAGATATTGGCCAGCGCCAGATTGCCGACGGTGAACCAGAACAGATGCGGCGTCTCGATCATCAGCATCGGGCCGGGCTTCAGCCCATGGATGAACAGCGCGCCGAGGATCACCGCCGTCACCGCATCGCCCGGGATGCCCAGCGTCAGCATCGGCACATAGGCGCCGCCGACCGCGGCATTGTTCGCCGATTCCGGCGCGATCAGCCCCTCATAGGCACCCTCGCCGAATGGGCGCGACGGGTTCTTCACCGTGCGCTTCGCCTGATCATAGGCCATCAGCGCCGCGATATCCCCGCCAGTGCCCGGCAGCGCGCCGATCACCACGCCGATGAGGGAACTCCGCAGCGACAGTGGCAGGTATTTCCGGATCAGCCGCCAGGGCGGAATGATGCGCGACACATCCTGCTTCACCGGTTTGACGCGCAGATTGTGCAACTGCACCAGCGCCTCCGACACGCCGAAGAAGCCGATCATGGCGGCGACATAGGGGATGCCGGCCATCAGCTGCACCGTGCCGAGGGTGAAGCGCCCCTCCGCCGTCATCGGGTCCAGCCCCACCATGCCGAGCGCGATGCCGAGCGCCCCGGCGAACAGCCCCTTGGCGAGCGATTCACCGGACAGCGTTCCCACCAGCAGCAGCCCCATCACCGCCAGCAGCAGGTAATCCCGTGGCGCGAACAGCAGCGCGAATTCGGAAATCACCGGCGCTGCCACCGCCAGCGCGATCACGCCGATGAAGCCGCCGAGCACCGACATCACGGTGGACAGCCCGATCGCCACGCCGGCCTCTCCGCGCCGCGCCAGCGGATAGCCATCGAGTGCGGAGGCGATGGCCGCGGGCGCGCCCGGGATATTCAGCAGGATGGCGGAGCGTGATCCGCCATAGACGCCACCGGTGAAGACGCCCGCGATCAGCGCCAGCGCCGCATTCACCTCCCAGGCAAAGGTGAAGGAGATCAGGATCGACGCCGCCATGGTGACGGACAAGCCGGGGATGGCGCCGATATAGATGCCCGCCAGCGTGCCCGCCGCCGTCAGCATCAGCAGGGACGGATCCAGCCAGGACAGCAGGAAGAAGCCCATCTGCTCCGTCACAGCAGCCACCCCGGAGGCAGGATGCTTCGCAGCATCCAGCCCTGCGGCAGCACCACGGTGAAGACCATGCGGAACACCACATGCACCGCGACCACGGAAACCAGCGCCAGCAGCAGCGCGAAGCCCAAGCCGCGCAGCGGAGAAGCGGGGCCGCCGCGCCGCAGATACAGGATCAGCGCAGACAGGAAGGCGAATGTCGCGATGTGGAAGCCGATCGGCTCCAGCAGCGCCATGTAGATGGCGATCATCAGCACGGACAGCGCGATGTCGCGCGGCGCGATCCGCGTGGCGAAGCCCGCCTCGGTCGGCACCAGGGTCCGGGTCCGCAGGATGATGACGAGCGCCGAAATCGCCATGACCACGCCGGCCGCCAGCGGCGTGATGCCCGGCGCGCTCACTTCCTCGAAGCCCCGCAGGCGGTGGCCCTCCGCCATCACGGCCAGGCTCATCAGCAACAGCACGAAGCCGAACAGGGTCTCGCCCGGCTCCCGCCGCCGGCGCTGGTCATGCATCAAACAGATCCTTGGAGGCGGGTACGCGGCCCCGCCAGCGGGGCCGCGTGGCAGGCGTTCAGGACGGGCGCGGGATGTTCAGCGTCGCCGGGTCGGTGCGCGCGGCGCCGGCCTCCTGCAGGATCCAGGCGGTGACGGATTGCCAGCGGGCGAGGAAGGCTTCCGCCTCGGCGCCGGAGGTGTTCATCACCACATTCCCGTTGCCGGTCATCAACTGGGTGAATTGCGGGTTCGCCGTGCCGGTGCGGAAGGCCGCCACCAGCTTCTCCCGCGCCTCATCCGGAATGTCCTTCTTCGCCCAGACGCCGTAGAAGGACCCCCAGGGCATTAGTCGTGCCAGTTCCGGAAAATCCGCCGTCGCGGGCGGCACGCCGGGCAGGCTCGGCAGCGGGGTCTCGTTGAACACGGCCAGCGCCTTCACACGGCCGGCGCGCACATGTTCCGCCACCGCGCCGGAGCCCACCGTCATCCAATCCGCGTGCCCGCCCTGCAACGCCGTCAGCCCGGGGCCTTCGCCATCGAAGGGCACCGAGATGTGGCGGAAGGCGCCGGTCGAGGCGATCATGGTGGAGACGACATGCGCCTGGCCGCCCGGCCCGGTGCTGGCCATGCGGATGCGGCCAGGATTGCGCTTCATGTCATCCACAAGCTCCTTCAACGTGTTCCAGGGCTTGTCCTTGTTCGCCACGATCACCGGCACGCTGCGCGCCAGCAGGCAGATCGGCGTGAAATTGGTGTAGTCGAGCTGGGAGATGTTCAGCACCTTGTACAGCAGCGGATTTTCCGCCCCGTACAGCAGCGTGTAGCCATCCGATGGCAGGCCGTGCACATAGGTCAGGCCGATCGCGCCGGTGCCGCCAGTGCGGTTCTGCAGCACGATCTTCTGGCCGAGCGCGGCTTCCACATGCGGCGTCACCGCGCGCCCCGTCACATCCGTGGCGCCGCCGGCACCCCATTGGATGACGCCGAGCAGGTCGCGCGACGGAAAGGCCTGGGCGCGGGCGGTGGTGGCGCCCAGCAGCGGCGCGGCCGCCAGCCCGCCGAGCAACATCCTGCGATGCATCATGGTTCTTTTCCCCCCATTTGGTGGCGTCTTCGTTTCCAAGACGCAGGCTGGCACGGCTGGCCGCGGCTTTCCAGACGGGGAAACCGCGCACCGGTCGCACGCTACTGGAATTGCATTCCAGAATGGAACCCCCTATCGGCTAAGGCCGATCGGGTGGAAACGACGCATGCACCAGGCTCTCGGCCAATTGCCGGAGGAGGCGGAGTACGACCTCATCGTGCTCGGCGCCGGCGGTGCCGGCATGGCGGCGGCGTTGTTCGCGGCGCTGGACGGGCTGCGGGTGCTGCTGGTGGAGCGCACGGAATTCCTGGGCGGCACCACCGCCCTGTCCGCCGCCACCACCTGGATTCCCAACACGCAGCACGCCGGGGAAGGCGACAGCCCCGCCCAGGCGGCAGAATTCCTCGACCACGCCGTGGGCAACCATGCCAGCCGCGCGCTGCGCCAGGCCTTCCTGGAGGCCGGCCCCCAGGCCATTGCGCGGCTGGAGGCGGAGACGGAGGTAAAATTCCGCGCCCGCCCGCTGCACCCGGACTACATCCAGGAAATCCCCGGCGCGACTTTGCGCGGCCGGGCGCTGGAGCCGCTGCCCTTCGATGGCCGCAAGCTCGGCGCGCTGTTTCCGCTGCTGCGGCCGCCGATTCCGGAATTCACCATCCTCGGCGGCATGATGGTGGACCGCGACGATATCGGCCATCTGCTTGGACTGCGGAAATCCTGGCGCTCCGCCCGCCACGCACTCGGCCTGCTGGCGCGCCATGCAAGCGACCGGCTGCGGCAGAAGCGTGGCACGCGGCTGGTGATGGGCAATGCCCTGGTCGGGCGGCTGCTGCATGAGCTGGCGCGGCGCGGCGTGGACATGCTGACCGAGACGAAGACGGAGGCGCTGCTGCGCGAGGGCGGCCGCGTCACCGGCCTGATGCTGCAGCAGCACGGCACCCGGCGGCAGGTGCGGACCCGGCGCGGCGTGGTGCTGGCCACCGGCGGCTTCGGCCGGCACCCCGCACGGCGCGCGGAGATGCTGCACAGGCCGACGCCGGCCCACAGCCCGGCCGCCCCCGGCCATACCGGTGAAATGCACGACCTCGCCTTGGCCATCGGCGCCCGCTACGGCGAGGGCGGGATGGACAACGCCTTCTGGGCGCCGGTTTCCACCCGCACCCGCGCCGATGGCAGCACCGCGGTCTTCCCGCATTTCGTGCTGGACCGCGGCAAGCCCGGCACCGTCGCCGTCAACGCCGCCGGCCGCCGCTTCGTGAACGAGGCGACCAGCTACCACCTGTTCGCCCGCGCCATGTTCGCCAGCCACGCCACGGTGCCGACCATCCCCTGCTTCCTGATCGCGGATGCGGTGGCGCTGCGGAAATACGGCCTCGGCATGGTGCGCCCCGGGGGACGCGGCCTGGCGCCGTACCTGGCCGATGGCTACCTGACGGAGGCGCCGACGATGGCGGCGCTGGCGGCGAAGCTTGGCGTGGATGCGGCGGGGCTGGCGCAGACCGTGGCGGCGATGAACCGCTACGCCGAGACCGGCGAGGACCCCGAATTCGGCCGCGGCAGCACCGCCTATCACCGCGCCAATGGCGATGCCGCGCAGCAGCCCAACCCCAATCTCGGCCCGATCGCCACCGCGCCCTTCTACGCGGTGCGCCTGCTGCCCGGCGATATCGGCGCGGCGACGGGGCTGGTCACGGATGCGAACGCGCAGGTGCTGGACGAGGCCAACCAGCCGATCGGCGGCCTCTACGCCGCTGGCAACGACATGCATTCCATCATGGGCGGCGCCTATCCCGGGCCGGGCATCACCATCGGCCCCGGGATCACCTTCGGCTTTCTTGCGGCGCGCCATGCGGCGCAAAACGGTTAACTGTGCAGCAGGAAGTCCACCATCATGGCGCGGCCGGCGGCGAACATGCCGATGCCGGTCTGCGTGCCACAGCCCAGCGCGCGGGCGGCGGTGAGCAGCGGCGTGACCTCCGGGCTGGTGATCACGTCGCCGACGAACATCGCCGGTGTCAGCAGCTCCACGCGCACCGGCAGCGCATCGCTGTGCTTCATGCCGGCCGGCGTGGCGTTGGCGATCAGGTCGTAGCCGGTGGGATCGTCGCTGCCCGCCAGCAGCTTCGCCGCACCCCGCCCGGCGAGGCGTGCCAGCAGCCGGTCCCGCCGCACCGCATCCGCGTCATGGATCGCGAGTTCCGAAACCCCCGCCTCCAGCAGCGCCAGCGCAATGGCGGTGCCGGCGCCGCCCGCGCCGACCATCAGGGCGCGCTTGCCCTCCGGCACGCAGCCGGCCTGGCGAATGCCGCCGACGAAGGCGACGCCATCGGTCATGTCGCCATGCCAGGTGCCATCCGCATTGCGGCGCATGATGTTGACCGATTGCAGGAAGCCCGCGCGATCCGTGGTGCTGGCGCAATGGGCGAAGGCGCCGAACTTGTGCGGCACCGTCACGACAATGCCATCCAGGTTGCCGGCCAGCAACACGCCCCGGATGAACTCATCCACCTGCGCCACGGAAACCTGCGCCGGCACCAGCAGCGCATTGCGCCCGCGCGCCACGAATTCCCGCGTGATGCCGCCGGGCGACTGCACCTGCGCGATGGGGTCGCCGATGATGATGAAAAGCCGCGTGGCGCCGCTGAGGGCTTCGAGCATGTTGGTTTCCTCCTGTCCCCGCAGCTAGCCACGGCGCGCGACGCATGACCACCGTGCTCGCCCGGTCGCTGCGGCTGCTGGAGGCGCTTTCGCGGGCGCCGGAGGGTCTGCCGCTGGCGGTGCTGGCGGACCGCCTGGCGATGCCGCGCAGCGCCGCGCACCGGCTGCTGACGGAGCTGGCGCGGCAGGGCTATGTCCGCCAGGGCCAGGATGGCGGTCCCTATGCGCTGAGCCTGAAGCTGGTGAGCCTCGGCCTGACCTTCCTGGCGGAATCCGGCATCCCCGACATCGCCCAGCCGGTGCTGGACCGCCTGGCGGCGGAAACCGGGGAGCTGGTGCGCCTCGGCGTCATCCGGGATGGGAAGCTGGTCTGGGTGGCGAAGGCGCAGGGCGCGCGGTCCGGCCTGCGCTACGACCCGGACAACGGCGCGGAGGCGCATCTGGCCTCCACCGCCAATGGCCAGGCCTGGCTGGCGACCCTGCCGGAGGCGGAGGCGCTGGCGCTGGTGGCCGCGCAGGGCTTTGGCGAGGCGCTGCCGCTTGGCCCGCAGGCCCCGCGCGACCTGCCCACCCTGCTGGCGCGGCTGGATCAGGCGCGGCGTCAGGGCTTTGCCTGCGTCACCGAAAGCAGTGCGCCGGGCACCGCGGCCATCGCCGCCGTGGTGCGGGCACCGCAGGGCCAGGCGATCGGCGTGGTCAGCATCGCCGGCCCTGCCTCGCGCCTCGATGCCGGGCGGCTGGCCGCGCTGGCGCCGGCGCTGCTGGCGGCTGCCGGCGACATGTCCCAGACCAGCCAGGCCTCCCCGCTGCTGCGCGGCGCGCCATGAGGGAGGATTGCGACGTGCTGGTCATCGGCTCCGGCGCCGGCGGGCTGGCGACCGCGGTGACGGCGGCCTTTCATGGGCTGCGCGTGGTGGTGGCGGAGAAGGCGGCGGTGTTCGGCGGCACCACCGCCTGGTCCGGTGGCTGGATGTGGGTGCCGCGCAACCCGCTCGCCGTGGCGGCGGGCATCATCGAGGATGTGTCGGAGCCACGCACCTATCTGCGGCACGAGCTTGGCAACCAGTTCGGCGCGGCGAAGGTGGAGGCCTTCCTGGATGCGGCGCCGCGCATGGTGGATTTCTTCGCCGGCCACACCGCCATGCAGTTCATCGCCGGCAATGCCATTCCGGATTTCCACGGCGATACGCCCGGGGCGGCAACCGGCGGGCGATCCGTCTGCGCCGCGCCCTTCGACGGGCGGGCACTCGGGCCGCTGGTGCATCGGCTGCGGCCGCCGCTGGCGGAGATCAGCCTGGCCGGCATGGGCATCGCCTCGGGCGAGGATCTGCGGCGCTTCATGACGGCGGCACGGTCGCCACGCTCCGCCCTGCACGCCGCGCGGCGCCTGGCGCGGCATGGCTGGGACCGGCTGCGTCATGGGCGCGGGATGCATCTGGTGAACGGCAATGCGCTGGCGGCGCGGCTGCTGAAATCCGCCGATGACCTCGGCGTGGCGCTGTGGGATTCCGCGCCGGCGGAACGCCTGCTGGTGCAGGACGGCGCGGTGCGCGGTGCGGTGCTGCGGCGCGGCGGCGCGGCCGTGCAGGTCACGGCACGGCGCGGCGTGGTGCTGGCCTGCGGCGGCTTCCCGCATGAGGCCGACCGCATCCGCACCATGTTTCCGCACGCCCCGGACGGCGCGCATTTCTCCGCCGCCCCTCGCGACAATGCCGGCGACGGGCTGCGGCTGGGGGAAGAAGCGGGCGGCGCCGTGGTGCGGGATTTTCCGGATGCCGGTGCCTGGGCGCCGGTCTCCCGCGTGCCGCATGCGGATGGCATGGCGGGCCACTTCCCGCATCTGGTGGAGCGCGGCAAGCCGGGCGTCATCGCCGTCACCGCGCGCGGGCTGCGCTTCACCAATGAGGCGCGCGCCTATCACGACATGATGCGCGGATTGTTCGCCGCCGTGCAGCCGCCCGAGGAAGTGTGCTGCTGGCTGGTCTGCGACCACCGCTTCCTGCGCCGCTACGGACTCGGCTTCGTCAAGCCGGCGCCGCTGCCGATCGGCCCACATCTGCGCTCCGGCTATCTGCGGCGCGGCGCGACCCTGGCCGAACTCGCCGCCGCCTGCGGCATCGATGGCGCAGCGTTGCAGGCCACGGTGGCGCGCTACAACGGCCCGGCGCGGGAAGGCGCGGACCCGGAATTCGGTCGTGGCTCCACGCCCTATGAACGCATGCAGGGCGATGCCGGGCGCTGCAACGCGCCGATCGAACGCGGCCCCTTCTACGCGGTGAAGATCGTGCCCGGCAGCCTCGGCACCTTCGCCGGGCTGCGGACGGATGCGGCGGCGCGCGTGCTGGATGCGGCGGGCGCGCCGGTCCCGGGCCTGACCGCCGTGGGCAACGACATGGCGAGCATGATGGGCGGGCACTACCCCGCCGGCGGCATCACCCTCGGCCCCGCCATGACCTTCGGCTGGATCGCCGGCCGCCGCCTTGCGGGGATTGAGACATGATATGGCGCCTTGCAGATCGTGGCCGATCCGCGCCTCAGGCGCCGGCGCTTCGCCTGGCCCGCAGCACTTGCGGCGGCGGCCCCTCGGCCGCGCACCCGCCTTCGGCCTGCGCAAGTCGCGACCCACGGGATCTGACATGACCCATCGCCTCGGCATCGCGCAGCTCACGCTGATGGAGACACCACCGCCGGAGTTGATCTCCATCGCCGCGGAGGCCGGCGCCGATTGCGTCGGCATCCGCATGATCCCGGTGCTGCCCGACACGCCCTTCTACCCGCTGATGACCGATGCGCGGCTGATGCGGGAGACGCTGCGCCGCATCGCGGATACCGGCGTGCAGGTCTTCGATATCGAGATTGTCCGGATAGAGCCGGAGACGGACATCGCCAGCTTCACGCCGTTTTTCGAAGCCGGCGCCAGGCTCGGCGCCAAGGCGATCCTGGTCGCGGCCTACGACCCGGAACCGGTGCGGCTCGCCGACACCTACGCCCGCTTCTGCGACGCCGCCGCACCCTATGGCCTGACCGCGGACCTCGAATTCATGCCCTGGACCGCGGTGCCGGATGTGCGCACGGCGGTGGCGCTGCTGACGCAGGTGGATCGCCCCAATGCCGGCATCCTGGTGGACCCGATCCACTTCGACCGTAGCGGCAGCACCCTGGCCGACCTCGCCGCAATTCGCCCGGACTGGCTGCATTACTGGCAACTCTGCGACGCCCCCGCCGCGCAGCCCACAGATCTGGCGGATATGCTGCACCAGGCGCGCGCCGAACGGCTGCGGCCGGGCCAGGGCGGGCTGGACCTCGCGGCACTGATCCGCGCCATGCCGGCGCATCTGCCGGTCAGCCTGGAAGTGCCGGAGGCGGCGCTGTCGCAGCGCGTGACGGCGCGGGCGCGCGGCGTCTCGATGGTGCGGGAGGCGCGGGCCTTCCTGTCAGACCACGCTACGCAACCATTTTAGGCTGCGCGCGATCTGCGGTTCCTCCTCCCCATAGGCGGGGGCGAGGTAGTCGATCTCCAGCGCCAGCAGCCCGGTGTAGTGCGCGGCGCGCAGCTGGCCGAGCACCGCCTCGATATCCACCAGCCCGGCATCCAGCGGCACGCTGGGCCAGAAGGCAAAGCTGCGTGGGTCGCCGCGCTGGGTGGTGATGTTCTTCACATGCGTCGCACGGGTGTAGGGCGCGAGCTTCGCGGCCACCGCCACCGGCTCCTCGAACATCCGCAGGTTGTTTGCGGTATCGAGGCAGACGCCGAGGCCCGGGCTGTCCACCGCCTGCATGATCTCCACCATCTCATCCGCCAGTAGGTCGATGTGGTTCTCCACCGCCAGAACCACGCCCTGCCGCGCCGCCGCTTCCGCCAGGGGTCGCAGCATCGGCACCAGCTTTCCTTTGTGCTGCGCCCAATCCGCCGGCCGCGTGCGGCGGCTGCCGGCGCAGATGCGCATCACCGTGGCGCCGACGCGCTTAGCGATGCCGATATGGCGCAGCAGGTCTTCGGCGGCGGCTTCATCGGTGCCGGAGCGCAGGCCATCCGGATGCCCCCAGGCCCAGACCGGCTCCATGCCCAGTTCCGCCACACGATCGGCCAGGCGCCCGAGCGTCGCGTCATCCTCCGGGATGTACACGGCCTCCAGCGAAACACCTTCCACGCCATGGCCCTGTGCGATGTCGAGAAAGTCGAACACGTCGATGCGGCGGCCGGGGTCGCGTTGCAGCCCCTCATACCAATCGCCGAAATAGCGGTGGTAGCAGTAGCTATCGATGCCGATCCGCATGTCGTGTCGCTCCCGTCAGGCGGCGATCTCCACCAGCACCGGCACATGGTCCGACGCCTTGGTCCAGCCGCGCGCATCCTTCAGCACGGTGTGGCTGACCAGCCCGCCGGCGAGGTCCGGCGAGACCCAGACATGGTCCAGCCGCCGCCCGCGATCCGAGGCCCGCCAATCCGCCGCGCGATAGGACCACCACGTGTACAGCTTCTGATCCGCCGGCACGAAATGCCGCAGCGCATCATGCCAGCCGCCCGCCTGCATCATCGCCGTCAGCGCCTGCGTCTCGATGGGCGTGTGGGAGACGACGTCGAGCAACTGCTTGTGCGACCAGACATCATGTTCCAGCGGCGCGATGTTCAGGTCGCCGACCAGCACCGCACGGCGGAACCCGCCCGCGGCATGGCGCGCGGCGGACCAGGCGGTGGCCTCCGCGACGAAATCCAGCTTGTGGGCGAACTTTTGGTTTTTCTCGCGATCGGGAATGTCGCCGCCTGCGGGGATGTAGAAGTCGTGCAATTCCACAGGGCCGCCAGGGGCGTCCAGCTCCACCGCGATGTGCCGGCAATCGCCCTTGGCGCACCAGTCGGGGTCCGCGCCATCGCGTCGCGTGAAGGGGATGCGCGAAAGAATGGCGACGCCGTTGTAGCCCTTCATGCCGCGCACGGCGCGATGCTCGTAGCCCAGCGCGGCCACGCCCTCATGCGGGAAGAATTCGTCGGGGCACTTGGTCTCCTGCAGGCAGATCACGTCCGGCGCGAGCGCGGTGACGAGATCGGCCAGCAGCGGCAGGCGCAGCCGGACGGAGTTGATGTTCCAGGTGACGATGCGAAGGGTCATGCGGCCTGCCTGCGAGATGGGTCAGGTGGCTTGCCCCCACCCCGACCCTCCCCCGTAAGAACGGGGGAGGGGGAATCACCTAGACGATCTTGACGGTGACCGTGCCGACGCCCTCGACCATGCCTTCCAGCAGGTCGCCCTTCACCACGGCGGCCACGCCTTCCGGCGTGCCGGTCATGATGAGGTCACCCGGCTCCAGCCGCACCAGGCCGGAGAGGTTGGCGATCACTTCCGGCACGGACCAGATCAGCTTGGACAGGTCGGAGGTCTGCGTGACCTTGCCGTTCACCTTCAGCTCGATCTTGCCCTTGGACGGGTCGAAATCCCCGGCCGGCACCAGCAGGCCCATCGGTGCCGACTTGTCGAAGCCCTTGCCCATGTCCCAGGGACGGCCGGTCTTCTTCGCCTCGTTCTGCAGATCGCGGCGCGTCATATCCAGGCCGCAGCAATAGCCCCAGACATGCTTGAGTGCGTCCGCCTGGCTGATATCCACGCCGCCGGTGCCGATGGCGACCACCAGCTCCATCTCATGGTGCAGCGACTTGCTGGCGGGCGGGTAGGGCATATCCGCATCGTTGATCACCACGGCATCCGCCGGCTTGGTGAAGTAGAAGGGCGGCTCCCGGGTCGGGTCGCTGCCCATCTCGATGGCGTGCTCGGCGTAGTTGCGGCCGACGCAGAAGATGCGGCGCACGGGGAAGGACCCGCCGCCCTTCACCGGGATGAAGGCCTGGGCGGGCGGCGGAATCACGTAATCGGCCATGCTGGAGCTTTCCTTGGGAACGCGATGCGGCGGACCATACCCCCCCGTCCCCAGGGCGCAAGAGGATGATGGCGACCCTCATGCGCCGGGCTGCGCGCCATGGGGCGCGGCGGGTCACAGCAGCGCCGTGACCGGCCGCTCGTCCGCCACCGGCGGGCGCGCGTTCGGATCAGCCCAGGCTGACCCGCCACATGAAGCGCCGGCTTTCGCCCGCACCCAGCATCTCCATCCCCGGCTTGGCCCAGATATCGCCCCAGAACTGCGCCGGGTCGGCGTAGCCGGCCCAGGGCTCGATGCAGAGGAACTCCGCCCCCGGCTTCATCCACAGGCCGAGATGCGAAAACCCCTGCCAGGTCACCTCCAGCCCCTTCGTGCCTGGGGCGGCATAGCGCAGGCGTCGGCTGGCCGGGTTCAGCAGGATGATGGCGGAGGGGCGGAACAGATCCTCCCGCAGGCCGAGGTTGCGGCCATGCACCGGCAAAGATTGCGGCGTGGCGTCGATCAGCCCGTTCTCATCCAGCCGCCAGGCGGGGCCGGATTCCTCCTGCTCGAATTCGATCCGGTGCGCGTTCTTGCCACCGGCGCCGGGCAGCGGCCAGCGAAAGGCCGGATGCGCGCCGATCGAGAAGGGCAGCGTGCCCTCGCCCGGATTGTGCACCGTATGCGTCACGGTCAGCGACGCGCCATGCAGCACATAGGCCACCTCCAGCCGGAAGGCGAAGGGATAGGCGGCGCGGGTCGCGGCACTGTCCACCAGCAGGAAGCGGCAATGCTCGGCGCCCTGTTCCACCAGCTCGAAGCGGCTGTCGCGGGCGAAGCCGTGCTGGCCCATCGGGTAGATCTCGTGGCCGACGCGCAGCGTGTCGTCACGCAGCCGGCCGACGATGGGGAACAGCACCGGGGCATGGCGCGGCCATTCCGGCCCCGCCTGCCAGAGGAATTCCTGGCCCGCGGCGTCCCGCAGGCTGGCCAGCTCCGCCCCCGCCGCCTGCACCGCGATGGTGACCTGGCCGGAGGAAAGGGTGACGCGATCCGTCATGCCGGCCGTCCTGGCAGCCGCCCGGCCGCGCGTCGCTGGTCATAGGCGCGGGCATGCAGATGGGCCATCTCGTGCAACTCCGCGGGGATGCCGGCGCTGCGTGCGGCCTCGGCCAGATAACCCAGAATATGGTCCGCCTCCGTCCGCCCACCGGCTTCGAGATCCCGCAGCAGGGATGCGGTGTAGGTGCTGGCGGGGTCGGCGAACAGGGTGCGGTAGCTGGCCATGAAGCCGTCCGACATCGCATGGCCGCGGGACGCGGCGATGGCGGCGTTGCGGTCCAGCAGCGTCATCAGGAAATCCGTGCCGCCGGCGCGGATGATCTCCCCCACGCTGGCGCGCATCAGCACCGTGGCGGCAGCGACGGTGCCGAGATGCACCAGCTTCTCCCACATCCGCCTTTCGATATCCGGCACCGCCTGCGCCACCAGCCCCGGCGCCTCCCCCAGCGCGGCGGCGAGTGCGGCGGCGCGGCCATCCATGCGGCCATCCTGCTCCCCGAAGGTCAGCCAGTGCCAATCGCCCAGATGCTGCACCACGCCATCCGCCGTCAGCGTCGCCGCGCATTTGGCCAGGCCGCCCCAGACCCGGGCCGACCCGAAGGCGGCGTTCAGCGCGGCGATATGCGCCATGCCGTTGAGGATCGGCAGCACGCAGGCGCCACCCTCCACCGCCGGGCGGATGGCGGCGATGGCGCTATCCAGGTCATAGGCCTTGCAGGACAGCAGCACGACATCGAAGCCCGGCCCCGCCGCCAAGGTGGTTGCCACGGGCCGGTCGATGTCGCCGAAGGTGCTCCGCACCCGCAGCCCGTCCCGCGCCAGGGATGCCGCCCGCGCCGGACGCACCAGGAAGGTCACGTCCAGGCCCCGCTCCAGCGCCCGCCCGCCGAAATATCCGCCGAGCGCACCCGCCCCCAGCACCAGCATCCGCATGGCATCGCTTCCCCGTTCCGGCAGGCAGCAATCCCCACATCCCGGGCCGCTGTCCAGCCCAGCGGACGCAGGACTGGGCGGGATGCGCCGGGAGAAGGGGAGCGCATCACGCCGAGGCGGTCACCGCATCGCGGCGATATCCACCACCTCCGCGCCCGGCAGCCCGGCCACGGCACCCAGCTCGGTCAGCCGGCCATTCTCCAGGTCGATGCTGTGCAGCGTGCTGCCGGCCAGCACGAAGCCCCGGTTGCCGCCCTGGCCATCCGACAGCACGTCGAAGCCCACCGACACCGGCAGGCCCATGCCCAGCATGCCCTTCACCTGCTGCACGCCATCATTCGGCGGCGCCTGGAGGTTGTAGCTGCCGAGCAGCGTGTCGATCGTATAGAGCGCCGTGCTCGGCGCGCCCGGCTGGCCAGCGGCCGGCGCACCGGCGGGCGGGGCCACGCTGTTGGTATAGGCGCCGGCGGTGATGCGCGGCGTGGTGCCGGCCTGGGCCGAGCCATCCATGTATTTCTGCTGGCCGTCACGGACCACCTCGCCGGTGTCCACATTCACCCGGAAATTCACCCCGCTCATGCCCATCAGGCGCAGGCGGTTGGCGACCGGATTGAAATCCACCACGGCGCGGCCGCCACTCTCGAACGGCATGTTGAGGCGGGAGACCTGCGTGGCGCGGCCGGTCATCGGGTCGATGGTCACGATCTGGCCGCTCTCGGTCACGCCATACAGCCCGCCATCCTGCGGCCGCTGGTCGATGCCGAGCAGGCGGCCATCGGTGCCGGTGATACGGATCGGGGCCTCGGCGCGGCGGGTCTCGCTGTCGATGCGGACCAGCATGTTGTCGGCGGTCAGCCCGATCAGGGTCGCGGCCTGGGCGCTGGCGGCGGCACCAGCCAGCAGGGTGGCGGCGGCCAGGGCGGTGCGAAGGGTCTTCGACATTCGGCGTCTCTCCATGTCCAGGGCAGGCCTTGGCGGCCGTGCTGCTGGCGTTACGGAGGGCGGAGGCGGCTGGATGCAGCGACGCCGAAAAAAACTTCAGCTTCCGGTGGCGGGCGCCAGGCGGCCGATGAACAGGATCGGCCCGGTCGGTCGGCCGATCGGCGACCCGCCCGGCGGTTCCAGCGTGATCTCGATCAGCATGCCGGGGCTCGGCCGGATGGTGGCGGGCGAGACGCTGATGCGCCCCTGCGCCGGGATCAGGCCGAGCGAGGTCGGCGCCGTCGCACCCTGCGGCAGCGCCCAAAGCTGCAAGGCGCGGCCTTCCGGCGCCGGGCGCGGGTTCAGCGAGGCCAGGCGGATGCCGCCGCCATCGGCCTCCACCAGCCAGGCCGGCTGGTCCTGTTCGGTCAGCAGCACGGTCATCAGCCGCGGCGCCGGCTCCGGCCGCAGCAGGATGAAGGCGGCGAGGCCGGCGGCCAGCGCGGTGCCGCCGATGGCCGTGATCCGCCAGGGGTCGCGCAGCCGCGCCAGCCAGCTTCGCCGCGGCTTCGGCGCGGGCGCCGGGTCCAGCGACGCGACGATGCGGTCCCACAGTTCGGGCGGCGGGGCTTCGGGCGGCGCCAGAGCGGTGAGCGGCGCCAGCCGCGCCTCCCACTGCGCCACCGCCTCGGCCAGCGCCGCATCGCCGGGCAGCGCCGCGGCGACGGCCGCCGCCTCCCGCGCTTCCAGCGTGCCGAGCACATATTCGCCGGCCAGCGCGTCGCGGTCCTCGGGGGTCATGCCGGCCAGGTTCATGCCAGGCACTCCCGCAGCCGCAGCAATCCGCGGCGGATCCAGGCCTTCACGGTGCCTAGCGGCAATTCCAGCCTGGCCGAGATCTGCGCATGGCTCAGCCCATGCACGAAGGCCAGCACGATGCCGCGCCGGTTGCGCTCCTCCAGCGTTGCCAGGCACTGGTGCAGGCGCCGGCCCTCGGCACTGGCGGAGACCCGTTCCAGCGCCTCCGCCTCCACCGGCTGGTCGCCCAGGGCGGGGTCATCCGTCGGAATCTCACGCCCACGCGCGCGCGCCATGTCCAGCGCCGCATAGCGCACGATGGCCGCCAGCCAGGCCTCCGCCGTGCCGCGGTCCGGGTCGAACTGGTGGGCGCGCTGGGCGATGCGGAGGAAGGCGTCCTGCAACGCATCGGCGGCCGAATCCCGGTCCCGCAATATGGCGTTGGCAACCCCGAACAGGCGCACGGATTGCCGCTCATATACCGCGCGCAGCGCCTGGCGGTCCCCGTTGGCGACGGCGGAAAGCAGCGGGGTGAGATCCGTGGCGGCGTCCATTGGCGGGCAGGATGACCATGCCGCCGCGCCGCGGGCAACCCGTGATGGGAAGCCTGGTGTCAGGTCTCCAGCATCCGGCGCAGCAGCTCGACATCCTCGGCAAAGGCGCTGTCGGCCTGCATCAGCTCCGCCACGCGGCTGACGGCATGCATCACGGTCGTGTGGTCGCGCCCGCCGAAGCGGCGGCCGATTTCCGGCAGGGACCGGCTGGTAAGTTGCTTGGCCAGGTACATCGCCACCTGGCGCGGCCGCGCCACCGCCCGCGCCCGGCGGGGGGAGGACATGTCCGTCAGGCGGATGTTGTAGTGTTCCGCCACGCGCTTCTGGATTTCCTCGATCGTCACCCGGCGATCATGCGCGCGCAGGATGTCGTGCAGCACCTCCTGCGCGCCTTCCAGCGTCACCGGGCGGCCGAACAGGTTGGCGTGGGCGATCAGCCGGTTCAGCGCGCCCTCCAGCTCCCGGACGTTGGAAGTGATCTTGTGGGCCAGAAATTCCATCACCTTGGGCGGCACCGGCACGCCCTGGGTCTGCGCCTTGGCCTGGAGGATGGAGATGCGGAGTTCGTAGGTGGTGGCGTGCAGGTCGGCGACCATGCCGCAGCCCAGCCGGGTCCGCAGCCGGTCTTCGATGCCCGAGAGGTCCGAGGGCGATTTATCCGCGGACACAATGATCTGCTTGCCGGCATCGACGAGTGCATTAAAGGTATGAAAGAATTCTTCCTGCGTATTGTCCTTGCCGATCAGGAATTGCAGGTCGTCGATCAGCAGGACATCGACGGAACGCAGCGATTCCTTGAATTCCATCGTGCTCTGGCTGCGCAGCGCCGCGATGAAGCGGTACATGAACTTCTCGGCGGACATGTAGGCCACCGAAAGCGGCGGGCGCCCATCGGCCGCACCATGGTCGCGGATCGCCCAGGCGCTGGCATGCATCAGATGCGTCTTGCCGAGGCCGACGCCGCCATACAGGAACAGCGGATTGAAGCCCGGGCTGGCCGGGCGTTCGGCCACGCGGCGGGCGCAGGCATAGGCGAATTCGTTCGGCTTGCCGACGACGAAGGTATCGAAGGTGAAGCGCGGGTCGAGCGGCGCGGCCCAGTCGCCGCGCGCATCGGTCTGGCGCTGTTCCGCCGGGCGGCCAAGCGGCTCCGCCAGGCCGGAGGGCGCCTCCTGCGGCTCCGCCGCCAGATGCCGTGCCGTGATCCGCGTTGGCTTGCCGGCCGCGGCACCGGACCGCAGCGCCTCCGCCACGCCATGGTCCTGCGGTTCCGCCTGCTGGCCCTGTTCGGGGCGTAAATCCTGCGCTGGCCGCGGATCCGGCGCGCGGTTCTCGGGCATGACGCGGAATTCGAGACGCCGCACCACCGGCAGTTCGCCCTGCCACAGGGCGCGCAGCCGGTCGCCGTAATGGCCACGAACCCAGTCGCGCAGGAAGCGCGTGGGCAGCAGCACGACCACCTCCTCACCCTGGACGGAGGCCAGCGTCATCTGCCGCAGCCAGGTGCGGTATTCGACCTCGCCGACCTCTTCCTTCAGCCTACCCCGAATGCGCGCCCAGACCTCCGCCAATTGGGTGGGGGAGGACGAAGACGACGGGCCGACCGCATGCTCCATGTGATGCACCTGCCAACCTCGTGGGCCCTTGCGGGCGATGTGCATTTGACCGTTCGGCTGCGGAGAACCCGGCCGCGAAAGCGGGCGCGCGGCTCCGGGGGGGATGAGCGCGACCGTCCCGAAGTTACCGCGACGCGCTTAGTCGGCGCAAATGATTACTGGGGGATTTGGAAATTGCTGCTGCCGGGGACCAAGTAGTTACCTCGGCATAACCGACACGTTTCACGACAGAAATAATAAGCCGCCCATCATGCCGACAGGCTGCTTGCCCTTTATGTCATGAAAAAGATGTCGTCCGCAGCAAGCCGGCCCCGCGCCCATGGGCGCGGCGGCCAAGCTGTTCAGGCCTGGGCGGTGGCGCCGAGGGCCTTGATGCGCGCCGAAAGCCGGGACAGCTTGCGAGCGACGGTGTTGTCGTGGAACACGCCCTTGTCGGCGGCGCGCTGCATTTCCGGCTGCGCGGCCCGCAGCGCTTCCTGCGCAACGGACTTGTCCCCACCCGCAATGGCCATTTCGACCTTGCGGATGAAGCCGCGCACGCGCGAACGGCGCGAGCGGTTGCGCTCCGTGCGCTTCTCGGTCTGACGGATGCGCTTGCGCGCGGAAGCCGTGTTCGCCATGGCGTCTGTATCTGACCAGTCAAAAGTTACGGGTGCCGGAGGATCGGACCACCGGCGAAGGCGCGGTTACTACCCCTGGTCGTGGCGGGGAGTCAATGCGCGCGAAAGCAGGGGCGCACGAGAGCAGGGGGGGCGCGTGAGCAGGTGGTGCACGCATCAGCGGTGCCGGAAGGCCGGCTTCCGCTTCTCGGCGAAGGCCGCCATGCCTTCCTTCTGGTCTTCGGTCGCGAACAGCGACTGGAACAGCCGGCGCTCCAGCCGCACGCCATCCTTCAGCGTCGTCTCGAAGGCCGCGTTCACCGCCTCCTTCGCCATGGCGACCGAGGGCGCGGACAGGCTGGCGATCTTCTCGCCCATCTTCAGCGCCTCCGGCAGCAGGTCGGCCACCGGCACCACGCGGGCCACCAGATTGGCGCGCTCCGCCTCCGCCGCATCCATCATCCGCGCGGTCAGGATCATCTCCATCGCCTTGGACTTGCCGATGGCCCGCGTCAGCCGCTGGCTGCCGCCGGCACCGGGGATGATCCCGAGGTTGATCTCGGGCTGGCCGAACTTCGCATTGTCGGCGGCCAGGATCAGGTCGCACATCATGGCAAGCTCGCAGCCGCCACCCAGCGCGAAGCCCGCCACGGCGGCGATCACCGGCTTCTGGATGCGCAGCACGTCTTCCCAGCGCTTGCCGATGAAATCGTCGAAATAGACCGCGGGGAAGTCGCGGTCCTTCATCTCCTTGATATCGGCCCCGGCGGCGAAGGCCTTCTCGGACCCGGTCACCACGATGGCTCCGACCTCCGGGTTGGCGTCGAACGCCCGCAGCGCCTCACCCAGTTCGGTCATCAACTGGTCGCACAGCGCGTTCAGCGCCTTGGGGCGGTTCAGGGTGATAAGCCCGACCCGGCCCTGCGTCTCGACCAGGATCATTTCATAGGCCATGCGCGCACTCTCCCTGCTTCGGCCAAGCGGTAGCGCAGCGGCCGACGCACCTCAACGCTGGGTGCGCGCACAAAAGAAGCTGCTGCGGCCGGACTGCACAATGCGCGACACGCCCGCGCAACCGCTGCCCGGCCCGGGGCAGAGCGGGCAGGGCTGGCCTTCGCGGTCATAGACCGAAAACCGGTCCTGGAACCGGCCCAGCTCGCCATCCGCGCGCACATAGTCCCGCAGGCTGGACCCGCCAGCGCCGATCGCCTCCTCCAGCACCGCCTTGATGGCCGGCGCCAGGCGGACGGCCCGGGCGCCGGGGATCGTCGCCGCCTCCCGCCGCGGCGAAATCCGGGCGCGGAACAGCGCCTCCGCCACATAGATGTTGCCCAGGCCCGCCACCACGCGCTGATCCAGCAGCGCCGCCTTGATCGGCGTCTTTTTCCCGGCCAGGGAGGCCGCCAGGCTGGCCGCGTTGAACGCCGGCTCCAGCGGCTCCGGCCCCATGCCCGCCAGCAATTTGTGCTCGTCCTCCGCCGCCGTCGGCATCAGGTCGATGCTGCCGAAGCGGCGCGGATCGACGAAACCGATGCGCGTGCCGTCCGCCGTCTCCATCACCAGGTGCTCATGCGCCTCCGGCGGCTGGTTGTGGCCGCGGGCATCCGAGAACACGCCATTCGGCCCCAGGAAGGGCACCGCCGGCCCGGCCACCGGGCGCGCCACCATGCGGCCGGACATGCCGAGATGGATCAGCAGGCTCTCCGCCGTATCCAGCCGCGCCAGCATATACTTGCCGCGCCGCCGGAAGCCGGTGACCACAGCCCCGGCCAGCCGGCGCGCCAGCCCATCCGGAAACGGCCAGCGCAGCCCCGCCCGCATCGTCTCCGCCCGCGTGATCCGCCGCCCCTCGAGCACCGCCCGGAGCCCCCGCATCACCGTCTCCACCTCCGGCAATTCCGGCATTTTTTTCTCATGCTGCCGCGGGCCCTTGGCACAGCGGGGCGCTGGTTTTGGGGCGGGCGGTCCCATCTGTCATCGCGCTGGGGCGCCCTACTGGCAAGGCATCCGGCGAAAGGGCAGGATGGGGCGATGAGCGACACAACCGATTTCGGCTTCCGCGAGGTGCCGCGCACCCAAAAAGCCTCCATGGTGCGGGAGGTATTCGAGAGCGTGGCCCCCCGCTACGACGTGATGAACGACCTGATGTCGCTGGGCATCCACCGCATCTGGAAGCGCATTTTCATCAACTCCATCGCGGCCTCGCCGCGGGAGACGCTGCTGGACCTGGCCGGCGGCACCGGGGACATCGCCTTCGGGGCGCTGGCGCGGGGCGCCAAGCGAGTGATCCTGACCGATGTGAACCCGGCCATGCTGGAGGTTGCCCAGAAGCGGGCGCTGGACCGCGGCATCACCACCGGCCTGGACTTCGCCGTGGTCGATGCCGAGCACATCCCGCTGCCGGACCGGTCGGTCGAAAAGATCTCCATCGCCTTCGGCCTGCGCAACTGCACGGACAAATCCGCCGTGCTGCGCGAAGCCCGCCGCGTGCTGCGCCCGGGCGGCCGCTTCCACTGCCTGGAATTCTCCAAGGTGGCGATCGAGCCACTCGCCAAGGTCTATGACCTCTGGTCCTTCAAGGTGCTGCCCGAGATCGGCGCCCGCGTGGCGCAGGACCGCGACAGCTACGAATACCTGGCCGAATCCATCCGCCGCTTCCCGGACCAGGAAACGCTGGAGGACATGATGCGGGACGCCGGGCTGGAACGGGTGGCACATCGCAACCTCTCGGGCGGCATCGTCGCGATGCATTCGGGATGGCGCCTATGACCCTGGCCGTCCATTCCGGCTGGCGCCCGTGATCGCGGCGCGGGACCCGGATTTCCAGGCCCGCATCCAGGCTGCCTTCGCCGCACAGGGCTTGATGGCGACCCTGGGCGGCCGCCTGGTGGCGGTGGGGCCCGGGCACTGCACGATCGAGGCGGACTTTGCCCCCGGCCTCACCCAGCATCACGGCCTGTTCCACGCCGGCGTGCTGACCACGCTGGCCGACAATGCCTGCGGCTTCGCGGCGATGAGCCTGCTGCCCGCGGGCGGGGAGGTGCTGAGCGTGGAGTTCAAGGTCAGCTTCCTCCGCCCCGCCTCCGGCCTGGTGGCCGTGGCGCGGGGGGAGGTGGTGAAGCCCGGCCGCACCCTCAGCTTCTGCCGCGCCGAGGTCTTCGTGCGCGATGCGGCGGGGGCGGAGACGCTGGCCGCCTGCATGATGGCCACGATGATGGCAGCAGGACCGGACCGGCGCTGAGACGCCGCGGACCCGTCGGCGGATTTGACGCCCTGCCGCCCAGCCTGGCCCGGGCGCCACAGATGGCGAATAATCGTAATGAATATCAGTTGGTTGTTGGAACCAGCGCGGCAGGCACGGATCTTGCTCATTGTCCTATGCCGATTGGCCAATGAGAAGGGACCACACGAGATGAGTACGCCCAAAAGCTTCCTCGCTGCAGCCGCCCTGGCCGCGGGCCTTTCCCTAGCCGCAGCCCCCGCCAGCGCCGCCGTCATCTACGCCGGCAATTTCACCGGCAATGAATGCGGCGGCCGTGGCGGCTTCAGCAATTGCTACGCCAGCACCACCGGCACGCAGCAGGGCGCCACCCCCGGCGCCTCCCCTGCGGTTTACAAGCGCGAAGCCGGTGGCGGGCAGGACTTCAGCAGCCAGTTCCCGACGATCGACGGCAGCGAGTTCGTGGTCACCCTGAACAGCGTGACCAACGTGCTCAGCTTCACCTACACCCCCGGTGCCGACGATCCGGAGATCCACTATTTCGCCATCAAGCAGGCAAACGGCTTTGCGCTGTTCTATGACCTGACCGCGGCGATCACCTCGTTCTCCGCCAATCTGGACACCTACTTCCCGGGTAACCCGGGTTTCTCCCACATCACCTTCTTCGACACCAAGGGCCCGGTGCCGGTGCCCGCGCCGGCCAGCTTCGCGCTGTTTGGCGCAGGGTTGGCGGGCCTTGGCCTGGCGCTCCGCCGGCGCCGCCATTCGGCCTGATCCGATCCCGGACGCGGGCTGCGCCAAATGGCGCAGCCCGGACGCCTCAATTCAGCCGTAGCCCGATGCGGCGGATCACCGGCTCCCACGTCGCACGTTCCGCGGCCAGGTAGTGCGCCAGATGCGCCGGCCCGCTGCGGGCGGGTTGCGAGCCGATCCGCGCCAGGGCGGCGGCGACCTGTGAATCTCCCAACGCCTCCGCCAGCGCCGCCGCCATGCGCTGCAGAATGGCATCCGGCGTGCCGGCCGGGGCCAGCAGCGCCTGGAAGTTCCGCACGACAAGCGCGGGAAAGCCCAGCTCCGCCGTGGTAGGGATGGCCGGCGCGAGGGGGGAACGCGCATCGGCGGTAATCGCCAGCGCCCGCACGCTGCCCGCTTCCAGCAACGGCAGCAGGGCGGAGATATCGCCGAACAGCGCATCGATCTTGCCGCCGATCAGGTCGGGCAGCGCCGCGCCGGTGCCGCGATAGGGCACGTGCTCCATCTGGATGCCCGCGAGTTGCGCCAGCAATTCCATCGCCAGATGCGGCGTGGTGCCGATGCCGGCGGAGCCCAGGTTCAGCGCCCCGGGCCGCGCCTTGGCCAGCGCCACGAAGCTCGCCAGGTCGGTCGCCGGCAGCGCGTTGGTCACGGCCAGGATCTGCGGGCTGTCGGCGATCAGCGCCACCGGCGCCAATGCCTGCAGCGGGTCCGGCGAATCCGCAGCCCCGGCCGCGGGTGCGATGATCAGCGGGCCGGGCGAGCCGACCAGCATGCTGTAGCCATCCGGCCGTGCCGCCGCGACGATGCGCGTGCCCACCAGCCCGCCCGCCCCGGCGCGATTTTCCACGATCACCGTCTGGCCGAGGGCACGGCGCAGCCCCTCCGCCACCGGCCGCGCCACATTGTCCACCGGACCGCCGGGCGCGAAGGGCACCACCAGCGTCACCGCCCGTTGCGGCCAGGCCTCCTGCGCCCGGGCCTCCTGCGCCCGGACCTCCTGGGCCCGGACCGGGCCCGGCATGGCCAGGCTGGGCGCGGCCAGCGTCGCCCCCAGCAGCATGCGTCGTGTTGTCGCGATCATGGTGTTCCTCCCTCTTCACGCGCTGCGTCACGGCTTCCACACTCGGCGAAACAGGAACGCCCGCCATGCGCATCGCATCGATCGAAACGCTTCCCTGCGTGCAACGCCAGGAAGACCCCAGCTGGAATTTCGCGCGCGGCGCGATTCCCGAAGTGCGCGGCTGGATCATCCGGGTGCGTGACACGGATGGCGCGGAGGGTTTTGGCTATGGCCACGCCATGGCGCTGGTCACCGGGCTGCCGGAGGCGCTGCCGCACGCCGTCGCGCATTATGCCAAGCTGCTGAAGGACCGCCCTCTGTCGGATCTGGCCGCGCATGCGGAGGCGATGGGCCAGGCGCTGGTGCATGCACCCGGGGCGCGCGCCGGAGTGGAGATGGCGCTGCACGACCTGCTGGCGCGGCGCCTGTCCGTGCCGGTCGGCACGCTGTTCGGCGGACGGTTCCGAGACAGCATCGCCTGCGCCCGCCTGCTGGCGCTGAAGCCGCCGGAGGGCATGGCCCAGAAGGCCGCGGCGCTGGTGGCGGAGGGCTACGGCGCGCTGAAGGTGAAGTTCAGCGGCGACCCGGCGTTGGATGCCGCGCGCCTGGCCGCGATCCGCGAAGCGGTGGGGCCGGATATCCGCCTCTCGCTGGACCCCAACCAGGCCTATTCCGCCAAGGGTTTTCTGAAATTGTTCGAGCGTATCTGCATCCATGACATCGCGCTGGTCGAACAGCCGGTGCCGGCCGGGGACTGGGACGGGCTGGCGATGCTGACCGCACGGCTCGGCGTGCCGGTGGAGGCGGATGAAAGCGCGGCGTCCCTCACCGATGTCACGCGCCTGGCGCGGGACCGGATGGTGGATGTGATGAACCTGAAGCCCACCAAGATCGGCGGTATCCGCGACACGCTGGCCGCGATCGCGATCTGCGAGGCCAGCGGCATCGGCGTGCGCTTCGGCGCCAGCTTCGGGCCGGGCCTGCTGCAGGCCTTCACCAGCCATCTGGCCGCCTCGCTGAAACGGATGGAGCATTCGTCCGAACTCGCGGAACACGCCCATCTCCTCGATGATCCCTTCGCGCCCTATCCGGTGGTCAATGGCTGCGTGGCCGTGCCGGATGGGCCCGGCACGGGCCTGGATTTCATCGCCCCTTGAACACCGGCTTGCGCTTCTCCGCGAAGGCTCGCAGGGCTTCCTGCGTGTCCTCGGTCGAGGCCAACGCCACCGTCTGCGACTGTTCGTAGCGATAGCCGTCATGCAGCGGCAGGTCTTCCGTCACCTGGAAGCTGCGCTTCGCCGCGCGCACCGCCAGCGGCACCTTCTGCGCGATCTCGGCGGCGATGGCCTGCGCGGCTTCCACCACCTTGTCGCGCGGCACGCATAGCGAAGCGGCGTTCATGCGGAACAGCTCCGGCCCGGTGATGCGGCGCGCGGTGTAGATCATCAGCCGCGCATCGGATTCCCCCAGATGGCGGCGCACATGCTTCACGCCGCCGGCGAGGCCCACATCGACCTCGGTCATCGACATGAAGCTGTCTTCCGCCATCACCAATATGTCGCAGCACAGCGCCAGCACGCAGCCGGCGCCGATCGCGGCACCGTTCACCGCGGCGATGACGGGCTTTTCACATTCCAGCACGCAATCGAAGCCGGCGCGCACCAGGCGGTTGTGGCGCGGGAAGGCGCCGGGTGCGCTACGATCCGGCCGGTCCTTCAGATCCGCCCCGGCCGAGAAGGTCTTTCCCGCGCCGGTCAGCACGATCGCGCGCACATCCTCGCGGTCGTGCAGCTCGTCGAAGACGCGGATGATCTCGTCGCGGAACGCGCCGTTCTGCGCGTTCACCGGCGGGCGGTCGATGGTCACGGTGGCGACGAATTCCGCAACCTCCAGCCGCAATGTCGAAAAGCTCATCCCTGTTGCCCTGTCCTGCGTCACTGAATTCGGATGCCGCCACGCTCGATCACCGGGCCCCAGCGGTCATGCTCCTCCCGCACCATCGCCGCCAGCGCTTCCGGCGTGCCACCCAGCTTCTCGATGCCGAGATTGGCGAAGCGGCTGACCAGCGGCGGTGAGTCCAGGATCTCGTTCAGCGCCGTGTTCAGCCGCGCGATGATTTCGGGCGGGGTGCGCGCGGGGGCCAGGATGTAGTTGAAGCTCGCATCATGAAAGCCCGGCAGGGTGCGGCCGATCGGCGGCAGTTCCGGCGCCGCCACGGCCGGCTCCGCGGTGGAAACGCCCAGCGCCTTGAGCTGCCCATCGCGCACCAGCGGCAGCAGGGTCGCGATGTTGTCCATCATGAAGTCGATGCGCCCGGCAACGATTTCCTGCGTCGCCGGCGCGGTGCCGCGGAACGGCACATGCAGCATCTCCAGCCCCGCCATCTGCCCGAACATCTCGGCGGCCAGATGGCCGGAGGAAGCGACGCCGGCGCTGGCGAAGGTCAGGCCGTCCGGCTTCGACTTGCCGAGTGCGATCAGCCCGGCCACGTCATTCGCCGGGAAATCCGGCCGCACCACCAACAGCTTCGGCGCACGCAAAATGGCGATGACGGGCGTGAAATCCGCCTGCGGATCATAGGCCAGATTCCGCATCAGATGCGGGTTCAGGATCTGCACATTCGGCGTGGCGTACAGCAGCGTCAGCCCATCCGGCGCGGAACGGGCGACGTTGACGGCGCCAATGGTGGTGCCGCCGCCGGGCCGGTTCTCGATCGTCACCGGCTGGCCAAGTGCGATGCCCAACGGCTCCGCCAGCAGCCGGCCGACGGTATCCGCCGCGCCGCCCGGCGCGAAGGGCACCACAAGGCGCATCGGGCGCGTCGGCGCCCATTGCTGCGCCGCCGCCATGCCCGGGGCTGCCAGCACGGCAGCCGCGGCGAGGAAGGTTCTGCGTTGCATCGGGTCTACTCCAGCTTCACGCCGGTGGTGCGAACGACCTCGCCCCAGGTGGCATGGGTTTCACGGATGAAGGCGGCGAATTCGGCGGGGCTGCTGCCGACGATGCGGCCGCCCTGGTTCAGCAGCGCGGCCTTGGTCTGCTCATCGGCCAGCGCCGCCTGCGCGGCCGCCAGCAGCACCGCGACCCGGTCCGCCGGGATGCCGGCCGGGCCGAGCAGCCCGTACCAGGTTTCGCTGACCATGCCCGGCACGCCCGATTCCACCGCGGTCGGCACATCCGGCAGAATACCGAGGCGTTCGGAGGAGGTCACCGCCAGCGCCGGCAGCGTCCCGGCGCGCACATGGCCGATCAGGGCCGGCGCATCGGCCATCAGGATCTGGATGCGGCCTGCCAGCAAATCCGTCACCGCCGGCGCGGCGCCCCGATAGGGCACATGGGTGATGTCGACGCCCGCGCGGATCTTCAGCAATTCCCCCGCCATATGCAGCGAGGACCCGATGCCGGCCGAGCCGAAGGCGAGCTGCCCCGGCCGCGCCTTGGCCAGCGCCACCAGCTCCGCCATGTTCTTCGGGCCGAGGCCGGGTGCCACGGAGACGATCTGCGGCACGCCGAGCACCTGCGTGATCGGCGTCAGGTCGCGCAGCGCGTCATAGGGCATGCTGGGTTGCAGATGCGGCTGGATGACGATGGCGCCGCTGCTGGCCAGCACCAGGCTGTGCCCATCCGGCCGCGACTTGGCGATGAGATCGACGCCGATCAGCCCGCCCGCGCCGGCACGCGCATCGATCACCACGGGCCGGCCGAGCCGCTCGCTCATCACCCGGCTGATCAGCCGCGCAATGGTATCCGCCGGGCCACCAGCGGCGAAGGGCACCACCATGCGCACCGGCTGGTCGGGAAAGCTCGCCTGCGCGCGGGCCATCTGTGGCAGGGCGGCGAGGCCCAGCGCGCCCAGGGCGCTGCGACGGGTGATGTTCATTGTTGTTTCCTCCGTGTTCTTTGTTGTCGTTGTCAGTCGAAGCCGAACAGCTCCCGCGGGTTCTCCACCAGGATGCGGCGCGCGAGCGACGCATCGCCCAGCCAGTCGAGAAACAGGTCGAGCATCGCGCCCGCATCCGGCGGCGGCGCCATCCGCACATAGGGCCAATCCGAGCCCCAGAGCAGCCGATCCGGGTTGGCCGCGACCAGCGCATCCTGCAGCGGCCGCAGGCTTTCCACCGCTGCGCCGCGGTGGGCGCGGCACAGCGTGATCTTCACCCAGATATCGCCGTCGCGCAGATGCTGCAGCACCGTGCCGAAGGCCGGGTCCGCCGCGCCATCCGGCATCGCCAGATGGTCCAGCACCAGTGACACGCGCAGCGCGATCAATTCCGGCAGCAATTCTGCGAACTGCGCGGCGCTGGCCCAGAGATGCGCCTGCCAGCCCAGCGCGCGCAGCCGCGGCGCCAGGGCGCGCAGCGCGTCGACGCCGATGCTGCCGGGGTAGCGGCCACCGCCATTCGGCGCCTGCATCTCGACGAAGCGCAGCGCCCGCACGCCGGCCGCGTGCCAGGTGGCGAGGGTGGCGTCCGTCACCGTCTCATCCGCGCTCATCACACCGCGCAGCGTGCCCTTGCCGCGCGCCAGCGCATCCAGCAGGCAGGCGGCGTCGCGGCCATAGGGGGCGGGCTGCACCAGCACGGCGCGCGGCGTGCCGATGGTGGCGCGCATCGCTTCATGCGTTGCGAGATCGGCACCGGGCAGCGCATAGGGCGCGGGGCCGGCCGGGAAGCGCTCATCGAACACATGCGTGTGCGTGTCGCACGCCCCCGCCGGCACCGCATGGCGCGGGCGCGAGGCGGCGGGCGCGTCCACCATCATGGGGCCGATTCCGGCAGCGTGAACAACCCGTGCTCCGGCGCCGTCAGCGGCGGTGCCTCGCCATCCGGCAGCGGCACGCCATGCGCGTTCAGCGTCATCGAGACCATGGTGTAGTAGCCGATGAGCGCCGTCAGCTCGACCACGCCCTTCACGCCGAAGGCATCCACCGCCGCGTGATAGATCACATCCGGCACGCGGCCATGCTGTTGCAGCGTGCGGGCGAATTCATAGACCAGGCGCTCATCCGCCTTGTCGAAGACCGGCGGGCGACCCTCGCGCATCGCATCCAGGATGGCGGGCGCGATGCCGTTCTCGGCCGCGGTGCGGGCATGCACGAACCACTCCACCTGCGCGCTCCAGCGCCGTCCGGTGACGCAGATCGCGAGTTCCGAAAGCCGCTTCGGCAGGCTGGTGGAAAAGCGCAGCGATTCACCCAGCGCGGACCAGCGCCCGGCGAGATCCGCATTGTGGATCGCCGCCCGCAGCGGGCCGATCACCTGGCCACGGGGGCCGGAGACCACCTTGTCCCAGACTTCGCGCTGTGCCGCGTCCAGATCCTCGCGGCCGGGCAGGGGAATCCGAGGCTTCATGTCACGCCACTTTCGGCCAGGGCCGCACGCGCGGCGTCATCGAGTCCAAGTTCCGCCAGAACCTCCGCCGTGTGCTGGCCGAGCAGCGGGGGCGGGCGGTTGAATTCCAGCGGCGCATCCTGCAGGCGGATCGGGCTGACCACCTGCTTCACGCTGCCATGCGGATGCGGCAGGTCGCGCAGCATCTGCCGGTGCACCACCTGCGGATCGGCAAACACATCCGGCACGGTGTTGATCGGCCCACAGGGCACGCCGGCCGCATCCAGCAGCGCGGTCAGCTCGCTGCGGCTGAAATCCGCGAAGCGTTCGGTCAGCAGCGGCGTCAGCAGCAATTCGTTCTTCACGCGATCGGCGTTGCGGATGAAGCGCGCATCCTCCGCCCAGTCCGGCCGCCCGATCGCCTGGCAAAGTTTCACAAACTGCCCGTCATTGCCGACCGCCAGCACGACAAAGCCATCCGCCACCGGGAACACGTCCTGCGGCTGGATGTTCGGGTGCCGGTTGCCCGCCCGCTGCGGCACACGGCCACCGACAAAATGGTTCATCGCCTGGTTGGCGAGAAAAGCCGCCTGCACGTCCAGCATGGCCAGGTCGATCGTCTCGCCCTGCCCCGTCTCCGCCCGCCGCGCCACGGCGGCCAGGATGGCGACGGTGGCGTACATGCCGGTCATCAGATCGACGATCGGCACGCCCACCTTCTGAGGCGGCGTTTCCGGCGCGCCGGTCACGCTCATCAGCCCGCCCATCGCCTGGATCATGAAGTCGTAGGCCGCCTGGTCGCGGCGCGGGCCGTCCTGGCCGAAACCGGTGATGGAACAGCAGATCAGGCTCGGCTTCAGCGTCCGCAGGCTGGCGGCATCCAGCCCGTAGCGGGCGAGCGCGCCGGCCTTGAAATTCTCCACCACGATGTCGGCGGTCTGCGCGATCTGCCGCACCACGGCCTGGCCCTCGGGCCTGGTGATGTCGATGGTGACGGAGCGCTTGCCGCGATTGACGGCCAGGAAATAGCCCGCCTCCTTGGTGGCGTTCCCCTCCGAATCCTTGAGGAAGGGCGGGCCCCAGGCGCGCGTGTCATCCCCCGCGCCGGGGCGCTCGATCTTGATGACGTCCGCGCCGAGATCGGCCAGCACCTGGGTCGCCCAGGGGGCGGCCATGATGCGGCCGAGATCCAGCACGCGCAGATGCGAAAGCGGCCCCATCAGCCTTCGCCCACCGGCGTCGCCAGCATCGAGGGACGCTGCGCGAATTCGGCGTGGAAGGCCGCGAAGCGCGGGCAGGTGGCGCGCCATTCGATATCGTCGAAGCGGAAATCCAGATAGCTGCCGAGCACGCCAAGCGTGATCTTCGCCAGCCCCATCGGGATTTCGTCGATCTCCGCCTCCACCGCCGCCAGCGCCGCCAGCGCCTTCACGGCGAAGGCATCGAGCAGTTCGGGCAGCGGGTGCGGCTTGTCCCGCTCATTCCGCCACAGGATCAGCAGGTCCAGGAAGCCGGTCGCCAGCGCGTGACGGCGCAGCTCCTGCCAGCGCGCCGGGCCCTCAGCCGGGATCAGCCGCGGGCCGGCGTGTAGCGTGTCCAGATATTCGCAGATGACGAGGCTGTCATACAGCACGCTGCCATCTTCCAGGCGCAGCGTCGGGATCTTGCTCAGCGGGTTCTCCGCCATCAGCGCCTGGTGCGGCCTGGTCATCGCCACCGCGGTGCGGGTGGTGGTGATGCGATCGGCCAGCCCGGTCTCATGCGCGAAGACCATCACCTTGCGCACGAAGGGCGAACGCGGCGACCAGTGCAGCAGCATGGACACAGTTGTTTCCCCCGAGAAGCTTTAGGTCAGTAGTATGACCTTAAGCCGGTTCCGGTGCCGCCGTCTATGCCCCTCCGCTATTCACGCGTCGCATCATGATGCGACCGCCCGGCCTGGAAGGCGGCGATGCCATCCACGATCATCCGCACGATATCCACCCGCGTCTCCCGCGTCAGGGATGCGTAGTGCGGCGCCACCACCAGATGCGGCGCGGCCAGCATGGCCGGGTCCGGTACGGGTTCGGAGGCGAAGACATCGGTGCCGGCGCCGCGGATCGTGCCGTCCTGCAACGCCGCCACCAGCGCCGCCTCATCCACCACGGACCCGCGGGCGATGTTGATCAGGAAGCCGGCCGGGCCGAGTTTTCCGAGGATGGCGGCATCGACGATGCCGGCAGTCTCGGCCCCGCCGGGGCAGCACATCACCAGCACGTCCGATTGCTCGGCCAGTTGCGCGATGCCGGGCACATAGGGCCAGGGCGCGTCGGGCTTCGGCCGTGGGCCGGACCAGATCACCTTCATGCCGATGCCCTGCGCCCGCCGCGCCACCGCCGCGCCGATGCGGCCCAGGCCGAAGATGCCGCAGGTCTTGCCGAACAGCCTTGTGCCGGATTCCGCGCGGCCCTTGGCCCAGGCGCCGGAGCGCACGAAGGCATCCGCATACACAACGCGGCGGGCGATGCCATACAGCAGCGCGATGGCGTAATCCGCCGTATCCTCCGTCAGCACATCCGGCGTGTTCAGCACGGCGCAGCCCTGGGCGCGGGCAGCATCGAGGTCGATGCGGTCCAGGCCCGTGCCGGTGCTGGCCAGCAGCTTCATGCCCTGGACGCGGCCGAACATCGCCGCATCGCAGCCGGCCATGGCGCTGGTCACGCCGATGCGGAAGCCTGTCACCGGCCCCGGCGGCAGGGTCGTCAGATCCACCAGGCGGTGCCCCTCGGCCTCCAGCGCCTGCCGCAGATCGGCGGGCACCGCGGTCATCACCAGAAGGGATTCAGCCTGGCTGGCTTGCCCAGTGCTGGGTTGCATGGAACGGGTCCTGTCGCGCTATGATGCCGGAAAGGCCAGGATAATGACCTTTTTCGGGAAGGAAAGCCTGCCAGCCATGCCGATCACCCAGCAGGCCGTGAAAACGCTGTCCGCCCAGTTGTATGACTGGTCGCTGCGCCGCGTGCCCGACGATACCAAGGACGCGCTGCGCCGCGCCCGCGCCACCGAAACCCATGAAGGCGCGCAACGCGTGCTGGAGATCATGCTGGGCTCCGCCCTGCGCGCGGAACAGACGGATCGTTTCGTCTGCTCCGATGCCGGCGTGCCGGTGTTCCGGGTGACGCTGGGGGCGAATGCGCGGTGGGAGGGCGATCTGAAGGCCGCCATCACTGAGGGCTTTGCGGAATTGGTGGCGCGCATCCAGCCGCCGCTGCTGAAGCATGTGACCAACCCGCTGACCAATGAACGCGGCTACCAGGGCAAGGACATGCCCCTGGTAACGTGGGAGGTGGAATCCGGCGTGGACTGGATCGAGATTGCCTGCCAGCCCAAGGCGCTCGGCTCCGGCCGCTGGGCGCAGGCGGAAACCTTCAGCTTCCCCTCGCTGGCTGATATCGAGGCCTATGTGATGAAGGCGGTGATGCAGGCGGGGTCGCAGCATTGCCCGCCGGTGATCATTGGCGTCGGCATCGGCGGCAGCTTCGACGTGGCGGCCAAGATCGCCAGCAAGGCCACCTACCGCGCCATCGGCACGGTGAATCCGGAGCCGGTGCTGGCGGCGATGGAGGAAAGGCTGCTGCGCGCGGTGAACGCCACCGGCTTCGGCCCGATGGGCACCGGCGGCGACACCACGGCGCTGGCCGTGCATGTCGATTACAGCGCGGGGCATGGCTATACGCCCGTCGCGGTCTGCTTCAACTGCTGGATCAACCGCCGCACCCGCGCGCGCATCCATGCGGACGGCACCGTGGAACGCATGGAATGAAAACCGGAGCGGATGGAATGAACGAATACCGCCGCATCCGCATGCCGATGACGCGGGAGGATGCCCGCAGCCTGCGCGCAGGCGACATGATCCTGCTGGACGGCGAGATCACCATCACCGCCGGCCTGCCGACGCATCACCGCATCCTGGCCTGCGCGGAGGAGGGTCGCGACCCGCCCATCGATATCCGCAACGGGTCCCTGCTGCATCTCGGCAGCTACAGCCAGGACACGGCGGATGGCGGGCTGGAGGTGCTGTACATGAACCCCACCACCAGCACCCGCTTCAACCCGATCATGCCCCGGCTGATTCGCCATTTCGGCCTGACCGCGGTGGGCGGCAAGGGCGGGCTGGATGCGGGGTGCCGGCAGGCGATGGCCGAGGTTGGCTGCGTCTACCTCTCCTTCCTCGGCGGCGGCGCGCCGCTGCATTCGGGCGCCATCACCGGCGTGAAGGCGGTGGCCTGGAACGACCTGGTGGCGCATTACCGGCTGGTGCGGCTTTCGGTGCAGGGCCTGGGCCCCGTCACCGTCGGCATCGACGCCCATGGCAACAGCCTGTTCGAGACGCTGTCCGCCCAGGCGCAGGACCGGATGCCCGAAATCCTGGCGCAGCTCGACCGCGACCGGTCAGGGTAGAAAGCCCTCCCCCCACGGGGGAGAGGGTTGGGTGGGGGCCCCTACCGACGCCGCCCGTTCAGCCCAGTTCCACCAACGCATGCGGCAGCCCGCCACCGGCCAGCGTCTCCGCCCCCGTCTCCGTCACCAGCAGCATATCCTCCACGATGAAGCCGCCGAGCCCGTCCAGGTACCAGGGCAGCTCGAAAGCCATCACCATGCCCGGCTCCAGCACCACATCGCTGTCGGCGGCGGTATAGGGAAACTCCTCCGACCAGATCGAGGCGCCGAGGCCGTGGCCGAAATGGCCGCGCGCATAGCTCGGGAAGCCCGCCTGGTGCATGGCGGACAAGCAGGCGGCGTGAATATCCCGCAACGCCACGCCGGGGCGGAACATCGCAAGTCCCACCTCGAAAGCCTGCCGCAGCGCCGCATGCACCTGCCGCGCCGGGGCGCTGGCCGGGCCGCAGGTGAAGCTGCGCGCGAGGTCCGCCGAATAGCCGCCGACCACCGCGCCCACATCCACCTTCACCACATCGCCCCGCGCCAGCACGCCCGGGCTGGCCCAGGGGGAGGCGCCGAAGCCGACATATTCCCAGGCCGTGACGCCGCCCGTGCCGCGCGCCTTCGCCACCTGCCGCACCCGGTCGAGAAAATGCTGCCCCAGCCCGTCCCGCGTCGCGCCCTCCCGGATCTCCGGGATCAGCGACAGCAGCGCGGCCTCGGTGATCAGCCCGGCCTCCCGCAGCCAGGCGATCTCGGCGGGGGATTTGTGGGCGCGCAGCCGTTCCACCAGCAGGGAGGCATCGTGCAGGCCGGCCGGCGCGCAAGCCGCCTCCAGCGCCGGCAGATCGGCGGCCGGCACGGCGGACAGCTCCACCCCCAGCCGGGCATGGCCAAATCCCTGCGCGGCCAGCACCTGGCGCAGCGCGGCCAGCGCCGCGTCGCGGTCGAAGGTGGCGGGGCGGGCGAAGCCGGGGGGGCGGGCGGCGGTGGCGCGGGCGACCCACGCCGCCGCATCGCCGGTCGCGTCCAGGAAGGGCCGCAGATCGGCGGTCTCCGGCCAGATGGCGTGGCGAATCAGCGGCGCGCAACCGGCGGCTTCCACCGGCCCGGCGAACAGGTCGCTGACCACCGCACCCACCGGAAGCGCCGGATCGGCCGGCACCACGGCAATCGCCGCCCCCAGCCGCCGCCAATTCGCCGCCACCCCGGCCGGCGCGCCGGTCGCCCAGCGGAAGCTCTCCGGCGCCGCCAGCACCAGCGCATCCAGCCCCGCCGCCTGCATCAGCCGCGCCGCGCGCGCCCGGTCGATCTGTCCTGCCATGGTTACAATGGGCGACGTCCTGCCAGCGATTGTCAACGCCGGCCTCCGACCCCTATCGTTCGCGTAACCTTGGCGGGAGTGGCGAAGATGCTGAAATTGGTTCTGGGCGCGATGGCCGCCCTGTTCGGTCTGGCGGGCGCGGCACAGGCCCCGGTTCAGGCACAGAATGTGGAATGGCGCTTCCACAACAGCTACGCGCCGACGCGCATCGAGAGCCAGCATGTGCGGGACCTCGCGGCCGATCTCCGCACCCGCAGCAATGGCCGCTTCACCCTCAATGTGTTCGAGGGCAATGCCATGAACCTGCGCGATGCCGACATGCTGCGCACCATGCAGGGTGCCACGCCGGAGATGAGCTTCATCTGGCCGCCCTTCCTCGGCCGCGACGATGCGGCGATGTCCTCCATCCTGGTCTTCGGGCTGATCCGCAACGCGCAGGAACTCACCCGCGTGATGCCGGCGTTGCAGGAAAGCCTGAGCCAGGGCATCCGCCGCTGGAACATCGAGCCGGTGGGCTACATGCAGCTCGGCCTGCTGGATGCCGCCATCTTCTGCCGCAGCCCGGTCCGCACGCTGGAGGAACTGAAGCGCGTGAAGCTGCGCGTCGGGTCCCGCGAACAGGTGGAGACCTTCCGCGCGTTGGGCGTCGCCGCCCAGATCGTGCCGCAGCAGGAGCTGTACGCCGCGATGCAGACCGGCGTGGTGGATTGCGCGCTGTACCCGCCGCGCATCGTCCACACGATCAGCCTGCAGGAGGTGGCGAAGCACGCCACCAGCACCGGCTTCGCCTTCCCGCCGACGCCCTACATCCTGCTGGCCAACCAGGCGCGCTTCCGGACGCTGTCGGCGGAGAACCGCGCCGCCCTGCAGGCCTCCGCCGCCGCCATCGAGGAACGCAGCGCGCGGTTCGAACAGGATGCGACGGATGACGAGGCCGCCCGCGAACGCCTGCGCGGCCAGGGCGTGACCTTCCACCCGACCTTCTCCGAGGCCGAGCAGCAGGCCATCCGCACCGCCGCCATGGCGACGTGGGAGACGCTGATGCGCGAGGCCGGTGGCCAGGGCCCGGCGTGGCGCAGCCGCATCCAGTCGGCGCTCGGCGCCAACTGAGTTGGAGCGGATCGACCGCGCCCTGCTGGCCATCTCCCGCGCGCTGCTCGCCGTCTCGGCGGCGGCCTGCGCCGGCATTCTGGGGCTGGTCGTGGCGGCGGTGGTGATGCGCTACGCCGTCGCCGCGCCGTTCCGCTTCACCGAGGAGTTGGCCGGGCTGCTGCTGTCCGCGCTCGCCTTCCTGGCGCTGCCCTTCGCCATGGCGGGCAACGCCAATATCCGGGTGACCCTGCTGACGGACCGGCTGCCACCGCTCGGCCGGCGCATCGCCTGGGTGCTGGGCCAGGCCATCATGGTGGCCTTCTGCGCGATCTTCGCGTGGGAGAGCTATGGGCTGGCGGAATTCACCTGGCGGCTTTCGCTGATGAGCGAACAGGCGCGGCTGCCGCTTGGGCCCTGGGTGGCGCTGGCGCCGGCGGGGCTGGCCTTCACCGGGCTGATCGCCGCCTGGGCGGCGCTGCGGCCACCGCCGGCGGAGAAGGCGCAGCACCTGTGACATCGCCACGCCACTCTCGTGACCTGCGGCCCGCAGGATATTCCGGCCGCCGCATGTGCGGCGCGGCCAGCGCATGATCTGGACGTTTCTTCTGGGCATGGTGACCGCCACCGTGCTCTCGGGCGCCGTGCTCGGCGCGGCGCTCGGGCTGACCGGCTTCGCCATCCTGCATTTCTTCGCCGGCGGATCGACGCGCATCGGCGTGCAGACGGTGTGGAACACGCTGAACGAGTTCACGCTCACGGCGATTCCGCTGTTCATCCTGCTCGGCGAATTGCTGGTCGCCTCAGGCCTCGCGCGCGGCGTCTATCGTGCGCTGGCGCCGATCTTCGCGCGGCTGCCGGGCGGGTTGCTGCACACCAATATCGCGGTCTGCGCGGTGTTCGGCGCGGTCTCCGGCAGTTCGATGTCGGTCGCCGCCGCCGTGGGCTCCGTCGCCTATCCGGAGCTGAAATCGCGCGGCTATGACCGGGCGCAGACTGTGGGCACGCTGGCGGCCGGCGGCACGCTCGGGCTGCTGATCCCGCCGTCACTCTCCCTGCTGATCTATGGCGCGCTGACCGATACCTCGATCGGGCGGCTGTTCCTGGCCGGCGTGCTGCCGGGGCTGATGATGGCCGCGCTGTTCATGGCCTGGATCCTGTTCGCGGCGCTGCGCAACCCCGGCTTCGCGCCGGAGGAAAAGCGCGTGGCGCTGGGCGAGGCGCTGCGAGGCCTGGCCGGCGTGCTGCCGCTGATCGGGCTGATCATCGCCGTGCTGGGCAGCCTGTTCGCCGGGCTGGCGACGCCGACGGAAGCTGCCGGGGTGGGCGTCGCCGCGGCGCTGCTGCTCGGCTTCACCATGGGCGACCTCACCTGGCGCGGCTGCGGCGCGGCGCTGATCGGCACGGTGCGGACCTTCGCCGTCATCGCCATGGTATTCATCGGCGCGCTGGTGCTGGCGCAGGCGATCAGCCTGCTCGGCCTGCCGCAGCAGTTGCTGGCCGCGGTCGGCGAATGGGGCCTGTCGCGCTGGGTGCTGCTGCTGGTTGTCGTGCTGATCTACCTGGTGCTGGGCGTGTTCTTCGACGGGCTGTCGATGATGATCATGACCCTGCCGCTGGTCTTTCCCCTGCTGACCGGCGTCGGCTTCGATGCGGTGTGGCTCGGCGTGGTGGTCACGCTGATGATCGAGGTCGGCATGCTGACGCCACCCGTCGGCATGAACCTGTTCGTCCTCGTCGGCATCACCGGTGGCGAGGTGAAGCTGGGGGAGGCGGCGCTGGCGGCCTTGCCCTACTGGATCGCGCTGCTGGTCGGCGTGGCGCTGCTGTGCCTGTTCCCGGGCATCGCCACCTGGCTGCCGTCACTCGCCTTCGGGTAGCGGCCGGATGACCGCAGCGCCCGGGATCAGGCCGCGTCCCGGCCGGCGGAAGGCCGCGGGCGCTGCCGGTCAGCCCGGGCCGGCGGTGCGCTCGTAGTGGCGGAAATACTTGTCGGTGATGAGGTCGGTCTTCACCACGATGCAGACATCCGTGGTGTTGAACTGCGGGTCGAGCACCGCGCCATCGCCGACGAAGCCGCCCAGCCGCAGATAGCCCTTCACCAGCGGCGGCAGGGCGCCGAGCGCCGCCCGCATGTCCAGCTCCTGCACCGGCAGCCGGTCCATCGCGATGTAGCGTTCCGCCACCGCGCGCGGGCGGAGCGCCGGCGGGGCCAGGTGGTTGGCGTGCAGATAGCTGAGCTGCGGGGCCAGCGAGTCCAGATGCGTGCCATGCAGCGACGCACAGCCGAACATCAGGTCGATCCGGTGGCGGAAGACGAAGGCGGCGATGCCGCGCCACAGAAGCTGCAGGGTGCCCCGGGTGCGATAGGCGCCGGCGACGCAGGACCGGCCCAGCTCCATGATCTGCCCGTCATAGGCGAGCAGCGGCGAAAGGTCGTATTCCGCCGCCGAATAGAACCCGCCGAGCTTGTCCGCGGATTGGCGGCGGATCAGCCGGTAGGTGCCCACCACGGCTTCGGCGCCGTTGCCCAGATCATGGTCCAGCACCAGAAGATGGTCCGCGACCGCATCGAAGACGTCGCAGTCGCGCCGGCTGGCGCGTGTTGCGGCATCCGGATGTGCGCCCATTTCCTCGTAGAAGACGCGGTAGCGCAGCGCCTGGGCCGCATCGATCTCCGCCGCAGTTTCTGCCAGGCGCAGGCCGAGATTGCCCGCGCGCAATTCCTCGAACCCCGCTCCCCGCGGGGCCGGAGGCGGGATGGCGGGCGCCAATGGGCCGGGCAACGCCGCGTCATCCTGCAGGGGGCCGTCCACACTCATGCGAATTCCTTCTCGCATTTCTCCGCGGCACGGGATCTGGCCGCGGCTTGTCCCCGGCGGGGCACGCTCAGCCGCGGATCTTGCCGGGGCGGGGCGGGCGGGGCGCCGGGGCGACAGGGGCGCGGCGACCGAACAATTCCAGCCGCTGCCCCACCAGGGTGAAGCCGAGGCGCTTGGCGATGGCCTGCGCCAGCTTCTCATGGTCCGGGTCTTCGAATTCCAGCACCTTGCCGGTGTCCACATCGATCAGGTGGTGGTGGTGCCCGCGATCGGTCGGGTCGTAGCGGGCGCGGCCGCCGCCGAAGTCACGGCGCTCGACGATGCCCTTTTCTTCCAGCAGCCGGACGGTGCGATACACCGTGGC
>NZ_JAUYTS010000089.1 GCF_030695085.1 Falsiroseomonas sp.
GCCATGCGGCTCCAGGGTCACGATCTCGGTCATCACGCATCTCCTTCGGCGGCGGGGGTGGGGCGCGCATCCTCCTCGCGGAGGAGCTGGTCGAGCACATCCAGCCGCGTCGTCCAGAAGCCTTCGTAGAAAGCGAGCCACTGATGCGCGCGGGCCAGTGGGGCGGGTGCCAGGCGGCACAGATGGGTTCGGCCCCGCACCTCCCGCCGGATCAGCCCGCCGCCTCCAGCGCCTTGATGTGCTTGGAGGCGGCAGCCAGCGAGATGGCGAAGGGCTGCGCGAGCTGGCCCACCGTGCGCTCGCCTTCCGCCAGCGCCCGCAGCATGCGGCGGCGGGTGGCATCGCCCAGGGCGTGGAAGACGCTATCCAGGATGTGCGCTTGATGCTCAACCATACGGTTGAATATGCGCCGCCCCGCCGAAAGAGTCAACCAAATGGTTTACTGTTTCCGCACGATCGCGTTCCCTCATCCCGGTTGCGCAGCAACCACAGGCGTTCATGCGCGGCGCACAGCGTCACGGCCGCGCGGCGGCGCTCCTGCACCGGCTGGGCGGCGTTGCGCATCGCCATCTCGCAGCAATCCAGCAGCCGCCGCGCGATCTCCAGGTCGCCCTGGTCGCAGGCCTCATGGAAGGCCAGCAGGATCTTGTCGGGCAGGCGGCGGAGCTGAAGCGGGTTGGGCAGCACGCAATCGGCTTGATCCACGACACGTCTCCGAAGGCGGTTGGCCCCGTGGAATCGCTCCAGGAGCCCGCATCGGATGCATCACAATATCGGGAGAGGCGCTTCAGGGCGCGGCCACGTGGCCCTGCCTCAGCCGCGCTCCGCGCGCCAGCGCGCCCAGCCGGAGGTCTCCGGCAGCGCCCGCGGCGCCGCGGCCGGGCCGGTCAGGCGCAGGCCAAGGTCGGGCGCCTCCGGCACCGCCGGCCGGGCCAGCAGGCGAAGGTCCAGCGTGGCCCGCGGCAGGTCGATCTCACCGCCGAGACTGGCCGTGGCGCCGCCTTCGGCGACCAGCCGGCCCGCTTCCAGCCGCAGCCGCCCCGCTGCCAGCGCGGCCTCCACCTCCAGCCTCTCAAAGCCGGTGGCGCCGGAGAGCAGCGCCTCCCGGATCGCCGCTTCCGCCGCCAGCGCATCCGCCCCGGCGCTGGCGGCGGAGGCGCCGACCAGATCGAGGCCCGCCAGCACGCCATCCCGCAGGTCGAGCTGCAATCGGCCGGACAGGGTGGAAATCAGCGCGGCCGGGGAATGCCCCACCGCCGCCAGCGTGAAGCCCACATCACCGCGCGCGGCGGCGAGGTCCACCGGCAGGCCGAACAGCTTCTCCCCCAGCGTCGCCCCGGTCAGCCGGCCCTCCAGGGCCAGGCGCGGTGGCAGGCCGGGCTGGGTTTCGCCAGTCAGCGTCGCCTCCAGCCGGCCACCGGCGAGGCGGGCGCGCAGGCCGTCCAGCCGGAAGCCGGCCTCGGACAGCAGCAGGATGGCGATCGCTTCCTCCGCGGTGGCGCCGCCGATGGCGACCCGCCCGGCCTCCAGCGCCAGTTCCGCATCCAGCCCCCGCAGCGCCTGCACCCCAAGCGGGTCCAGCGCCCGCCAGCCCGGGAAGGGCAGGGGCAGGCTTTCCGCCGTGACGCGCCCGCTCAGGCGTGGCCGCGGCAGCGCCGTATCCAGCGCCAGCGCGCCACGCGCCCGCAGCGCCGCGGCCACCAGTTCAAAACTTTCCGCGCTGATGCCCCGCGGTCCGGCGGCCAGCGAGGCGATCAGGGAGAAGGAGCCCTCCCCCAGCCATTCCCCGGCGCTCAGGCCGAAGGCCTCGGACAGCAGGCGTGGCGCGCCCGGATGGCGCAGCGTGATGCCGAGATTGCCGCGGCGCTGCGGTACATCCAGCGTGCCGGAGGCTTCCAGCCGCAGTTCGCCCAGCTCCGCCGTGCCGCGCAGCGCCAGCGCCTCCATCGTGCCGCCGCCGGAAAGCCGCAGCGCCACGGATTGCTCGGCCAGCGCGGTGCGATCCGGCCAGTCGCCCGGCAGCAGCAGGACCAGGTCGCGGGCGGAGGAGCCGGTGGCCTCGAAATTCAAATCCTGCAGGCGCAGCTGCGGCGCCAGCGCCAGCACGCCGGAAGTTGCGATATCCACCCCGGCGAGCCGCCCGGACAGGCGCCGCAGCGTCAGCCGCCCGCCTTCCAGCGCCGCATCCAGCGCGGCGCGCTCCAGCACCGCCTCGCCCCGGATCACACGGTCCGCCGCCAGCCGCAGATTGAGATCGACGGCGCCGAGGCCGCGGCCGGCGCGCACCGGGTCGAAGCCCTGCGGCAGCCAGCGCGCCAGGTCCAGCGTATCGATCGACAGCCCCAGCCCCAGCGCCGGGCGGGCGCCATGGCGCAGCACGCCGGCGCCGGAGATCTGGATATCGCCGAAGCTCGCGGTGAATTCCGGCATGGCCGCCTGGGTGTCTTCCAGCACCAGCCGCATCCGGCCCTCGCCCCGGCGCAGCAGGGTGGGGTCCAGCTCCGCCACCGGCAGGCCCATCGCGGCAAGGCTGGCACGCAGGTCCGGCCCGGCGAAGCGCGCCACCAGTTCCAGCCGCTGCCCGGCCGTGGCGCCGGCCAGGTCGAGCTGCGTCTCCCCCGGCAGTAACAGGGAGATGTCGGACAGCGTCAGGCGGCCATCCTCCAGGAAGGCGGCGCCACGCAGCCGGCGCAGGGTGAGGCCGCGATACAGCCCGGCCTCCGCCGACAGGTCGATCGAGATCGGCCAGGGCCGCGTCGTCCCGGCGCGCAGGGCGCTGACCCAGCCATCCAGGTCCAGCCGGCTGGCGACCAGCGCGATATCCAGCCGTGGAGCCGGCAGCAGCCGCAGCGCCACCGCGCCGCGTGCCGGGTTGCCGGCGATCTCGATCGCCAGCTCATCGGCCGCGATCAGCTCGGCGGAGGCGGAAAGCCGGCCGGCGGCGCGGAAGGGCCCGGGCGGGCTGGGCAGGATGGTGGCCAGATCGGGGCCGCTGACCTCAATTTGGCCCTCGAAGCCGGTGCCGGGGATCAGCACGCCGCGCGCATTGCCGAGAATCTCCGGCAGCACGACGGCCATCTCGAAGGTGGCGATGCCGTCCCAGCCGGGCCGGCCGAGGGAGGCGGTGAAGCGCGTGGCGCGGCCATTCCAGCTGAAGGCGCCGGCCATTTCCAGCGATTGCGCCAGGCCACCGGAGGTCAGCCGGGCGGAGACCCCCTCCAGCACCGCATCGCCGACGCGAACCCGGCCATCCTCCAGATTGGCGTCGAGCTGGGTGATCCAGCTTGGTGGCCGCAGCGCCAGCAGCGGGCCGGGCGGCCAGGGCAGGGTCAAATCCGCACCGACCAGCGCGATCTCCCGCGGCGAAAGGCGGCCGCCGATCAGCGCGCCGAGGTCGAGCCGCACGCGCAGCAGCCGCGCGGTGAAGCTGTATTCCTCCCCGGCCTCGCCCACCGCGACGCCGCCCGCGCGCACCACGGGCTGCGGCAGCAGGGTGAGTTGCACCGGACCTTCCAGCGTGACCGGGCGGCCGAGCTGGGTGGAGGCGAGCTCGGCCAGCCGGGCGCGCCAAGGTTCCCAATCCACGAAGCGCGGCCCGATCCACAGGCCGAGCACGACCAGCCCGACCAGCAGCAGCAGCGCGGCGAGAAGGCGCTTCATGGCGAGGCTGGTCCGGTCATCATCAGGCGGCCGGTGTGCCCCCGGGTCTGCCCCAGCCGCCGCCGCCCGGCGTCTCCAGCCCCAGCACATCGCCCGGGTTCAGGCTGGCGCGGTCGCAGCCTGCCATCTCCACCCGCGTGCCATCGGCGCGTTCCACCCATTGCCGCCCGGGCGCCCCGGCCGCGCCGCCATGCAGCCCATGCGGCGGGACGCGGCGGCGGGAGGCGACGATCACGGCCTCCATCGGCCGCAGGAAGCGGATGCGCCGACGGCTGCCATCGCCGCCCACCCACTGCCCGGCGCCGCCCGAGCCGCGGCGGATGGCGAATTCCTCAAGCCGCACGGGGTAGCGCAGTTCCAGCACTTCGGGGTCCGTCATGCGCGTGTTGGTCATATGCGTCTGCACGGCGGAGGTGCCGTCATAGCCGGGGCCGGCGCCGGTGCCGCCGCAGACCGTCTCGTAGTATTGGTAAAGCGCATCCCCGAACAGCACGTTGTTCATGGTGGCCTGGGCGGAGGCACAGGCATCGAGTGCCGCGAGCAGGGCGTTGCAGGTCATCTGGCTGACCTCCGTATTGCCGGCGACGACGGCCGCACCGGGTCGCGGGGACAGGAAACATCCCTCCGGCACGATGATCTCGAGCGGCACCAGGCAGCCATCATTCAGCGGGATCTCCTCCCCCACCAGGCTGCGGAAGCAATACAGCACCACGGCACGACAGACCGCGGCGGGGGCGTTGAAGTTATCCGGCCGCTGCGGCCCGGTCCCGGTGAAGTCGATGACGGCGCTGCGCTTGTTGCGATCGACGCGTACCGCGACTTTCAGTGGCGTGCCGTCATCGATGGTGGTCTCAAAGCTGCCATCGGCCAGGCGGTCGAGTACGGAGCGAACCGCCTCCTCCGCATTGTCCATCACATGGCGCATATAGGCGCGCACCGTCTCCAGCCCGAAATCGGCGACGGCGCGCTGCAATTCCTGCACGCCCTTTTCGTTGGCCGCGACCTGCGCGGTGATGTCGGCCACGTTCACGTCGGGACTGCGGGCGGGGTAGCGGGCCGAGGCCAGCAATTGCCGAAACTCCACCTCCCGCATCCGGCCTTCGGCAACCAGCAAAAAGTCGTCGATGACGACGCCTTCCTCCTCCAGCGTCTTCGATCCGGGCGGGGTCGAGCCGGGGGTCAGGCCGCCGATATCGGCGTGATGGCCGCGGGAGCCGACGAAGAACAGGATCTCCGTCCCGGCCTCATCAAACACCGGCGTGATGACGGTGACATCCGGCAGATGCGTGCCGCCATTGAACGGGTTGTTCAGCGCCACGACATCGCCCGGCCGCAGCGTGGCGGCGCGGGAGCGGATGACGGTGCGCACGCTTTCACCCATCGCACCCAGATGCACCGGCACATGCGGCGCATTCGCCACCAGCCGCCCCGTCTCGTCGAAGATGGCGCAGGAGAAGTCGAGCCGTTCCTTGATGTTCACCGACAGCGAGGTGTTCTGCAGCACCGCCCCGGTCTGCTCGGCGATCGACATGAACAGGTTGTTGAACAACTCCAGCATCACCGGATCGACGCGCGACGCATCCGCCACGCGCGCCGCTTCGCGCTGCGTGGTGCGGCGCAGGATCATGTGGTTGCGCGCGGTGACCTCCGCGGTCCAGCCCGGCTCGATGACCGTGGTGGCGATGGCCTCGCGGATCAGCGCCGGGCCGGCGATGCGATCGCCCGCGCGCAGGGCCTCTCGGTCCAGCACTGGGGCCTGGTGCGCTGTGCCAGCGGCAAAAAGCTCGACGGTGGCAAGAGACGGCGCGGTCTCGCCGGCGGCACGCTCGGCCAGGGCTGCCTCGTCGATTTGCTCACCGGGGGAGGTCACTTCCACCACGCAGGCTTCCACCACCACCTGCCGCTCCGGCGTGGCGAAGCCGAAGCGCTGGCGGTGGGCACTGGTAAAAGCCTCCAGCACCTGGTCATGCGTGCCGAAGGGCACCGGCAGGAAGCTGTCCGTGCCGGCATAGCGCAGATGCAGGCGGCGGGCGGCGCGCAGGGCGGCGGCGGCGGCGCCCTGGCGCACCAGCTCCTCCCGCCCCGCCTGGTCCAGCGCATCCAGGCGCTGGGCCAGATCGTCCATCGTCCCTGGGCTCAGGGGCGCCTCGACGGCCGCCTCGCGGATCGCGCTCTGGTCGGCGAGGCCCATGCCATAGGCGGAGAGCACGCCGGCAAAGGGGTGGATGAACACCGTCTCCATGCCCAGCTCATCCGCGACGAGGCAGGCATGCTGCCCGCCGGCGCCACCGAAGCATTGCAGCGCGTAGCGGGTGACGTCGTGGCCCTTCTGGATCGAGACCTGCTTGATGGCGTTTGCCATGTTGGCGACGGCAACGCGCAGAAAACCCTCCGCCACCGCAAGCGGGTCCTGCTTCTGGCCGGTGGCGGCCTCGATCTCGGCGGCCAGCGCCACGAATTTCTCGCGCACCACCGCGGCGTCCAGCTTCTGGTTGCCCTCCGGCCCGAAGATCGCCGGGAACTGGTCCGGCTGGATCTTGCCGACCATGACATTCGCATCCGTCACGGTCAGCGGGCCGCCACGGCGGTAGCAGGCCGGGCCAGGCACGGCGCCGGCGCTTTCCGGGCCGACGCGGAAGCGCGCGCCATCGAATTTCAGGATCGAGCCACCACCGGCGGCGACCGTGTTGATCGCCATCATCGGCGCACGCATCCGCACGCCGGCCACCTGGGTTTCGAAGGCACGCTCGAATTCCCCGGCATAGAGCGCGACATCGGTGCTGGTGCCACCCATGTCGAAGCCGATGATCTTCTCGAACCCCGCCATGGCGGCGGTGCGCGCCGCGCCGACGATGCCGCCGGCGGGGCCGGAGAGGATGGCGTCCTTGCCCTGGAAGCTGCGCGCCTCCGCCAGCCCGCCGGAGGACTGCATGAAATACAGCTTTACGGGCGCCTGCCCGGGCGATTCAGCGGCTTCGCCCCCGGCGGCGTCCGCTGGTGAGGCCCGCAGCTCGCCCGCCACCTGTTCCACATAACGGCGCAGGATCGGCGAGAGATAGGCATCCACCACCGTAGTGTCCGTCCGCGGCACGATGCGCGGCAGCGGGCTGGCTTCGTGGCTCAGGCTGATCTGGGTGAAGCCGGCCTCCCGCGCCAGTTCTCCGACGCGCAGCTCATGCGCCGGATAGGCCCAGGCATGCATGAAGGCGATGGCGACGGCGCGGATACCGGCGGCATGCGCGGCGGCCAAGGCAGCGCGGGCCGCCGCTTCGTCCAGCGCCTCGATCTCGGTGCCGTCCACGGCCATGCGCCCGCCGATTTCGGCCACCTGCTCCTGCAGCAATTCGGGCAGTTTCACCTGCAGGTCGAACAGCCGCGGGCGGGCCTGGTTGCCGATGCGGGTCATGTCGGCGAAGCCGCGATTGACCAGCAGCAGCACCCGCTCGCCCTTGCGTTCCAGCAGCGCATTGGTGGCGACCGTGGTGCCCATCTTCACCGCGTCGATGGTGCCGGGCGGGATTGGCGCGTCCAGCGCGAGGCCCAGGCAGGCGCGGATGCCGGCCACCGCGGCATCCCGGTAGCGGCCCGGATTCTCGGATAGCAGCTTCCGTGTGGACAGCCGCCCGGCCGGGTCGCGCGCCACGATATCGGTGAAGGTGCCGCCACGATCGATCCAGAACTGCCAGCCGCTCATGCCATGCTCCTTCGCTCAATCGCTGATCACATCCCGGCAAGCGGCGCGCAAGGCCGCCTGGTGCGATGCGGCATGATTAGCCCCGCCTGGCACGCACCCTGTAGCCCGGCCTCCACCCATGCTAGGACACCCCGGACCGAAGGTGAGGCAGGCTTGAGCATCTGGGGCAAATTGCTGGGCGGGGTCGCCGGCTTCGTCACCGGCGGGCCGCTTGGCGCGGTGATGGGCGCGGCGCTCGGCCATGCGGCGGACCAGGGGCCGGGCGGGCGCGTCGGGCCCGGGGCGGCGGACCTTGCGGCCCTGCTCGGCAACAGGGAAACCCTGTTCGCGATCTCGGTCATCGTGCTCTCGGCCAAGCTGGCCAAGGCGGATGGGCCGGTGCAGCGGGCGGAGATCGACGCCTTCAAGGCGATGTTCCGCATCCCGCCGCAGAACATGCGCGAAGTGGCGCAGATGTTCGACGAGGCCCGCCGCGACACCGGCGGCTGGGAGCCCTTCGCCGAAAGGCTGGGCGAGGCCTTCGCCGACAACCGCGCGATGCTGGAGGATGTTCTGGCGGCGCTGTTCTACATCGCCCGCGCCGATGGCCCGATGACCCGGGGCGAATTGCGGGTGCTGCAGGGGGTGCATCAGCGTTTCGGCCTGGATGCCGCGGCCTGGGACCGCGCCAAGGGCGGCCAGGCCGGCCAGGGCGGCGCCGCGCAGCGCCGGGTCGAGGAAATCGACGCCTATGCCGTGCTCGGCCTGCCCGCCACCGCGACGGATGAGGAGGTGCGCCTCGCCTGGCGCAAGCTGATGCGGGAGAACCACCCGGATGGCCTGGCCGCCCGCGGGGTGCCCGCCGAATTCGTCGATCGCGCGACCCGCAAAGTGGCCGAGATCAACGCCGCCTGGGACCGCATCGAGCGGCAGCGCGGGCTGTGAGACCGCGCCCGCGGTCCCAGGCCTTCGCCAGAACCTCCGCGCTGCGCGCCGCGGATCGGGACCGCATCAAGCGGCAGCGCGGGCTGTGAGACCGCGCCAGAGGGGCCTTTGATCCGCGACCTGCCCAGCCCGAACCACGATGAACGCCCGCAGCCGGTGGACATGCTGGTGCTGCACTACACCGGCATGCAAGGCGGCGCGGCGGCCATCGCCCGGCTGCGCGACCCCGCCGCCCGTGTCTCCAGCCATTATGTGGTGGAGGAGGATGGCGCCGTGTTCCGGCTGGTGCCGGAGGATCGGCGCGCCTGGCATGCGGGGGTTTCCCATTGGCGTGGCAACACGCTGCTGAATGGCCGCTCCATCGGCATCGAGATCGTCAATCCCGGCCATGAATTCGGCTACCGCCCCTTCCCGGCCCTGCAGATGGCCGCAGTCTGCGACCTGTGCCTCGGCATCCTGTCCCGCCACGCCATCGCGCCGCGCGATGTGGTGGCACATTCGGACATCGCGCCGGATCGCAAGGAAGATCCGGGCGAGTTGTTCGACTGGCAGGGCCTCGCCGCCAATGGCGTCGGCCTGTGGCCGGAGGGCGAGGTCGCGCCGGATGCGGATGCACTGACCCTGCTCGGCCGCATCGGCTACCGCACCGACCTGCCGCTGCCCGTGCTGCTGCGCGCCTTCCAGCGACGCTGGCGGCAAGCGCGCATCGATGGCCAGGCGGATGCGGAGACGCTGCGCCGGCTGGCCGCGGTGGCCGCCGCTTCGGCGTAACCGCTACTCGGCCGCCTCCTCCCCCGCGATCATCGCCTCCAGCGTCGCCAGCTGGTCCGCGTCCGCCGCCGGCTTGTCGGTGCGCAGCCGGGCGATGCGGGGGAAGCGCAGGGCGACGCCGGATTTGTGGCGGCCGGAACGCTGGGCGGCATCGAAGATCACCTCGATCACCAGCGCCTTCTCCACCTCCCGCACTGGGCCGAAGCGGCCCGTGGTGTTGTTGCGGATCCAGCGGTCGATCCAGAGCAGTTCCTGGTCGGTATAGCCGGAATAGGCCTTGCCCACCGGCACCAGCTCCTGCCCCCCCTGCCCATCCGGGCGCCACAGACCGAAGGTGAAGTCGGAATAGAAGCTGCTGCGCTTGCCGTGGCCGCGCTGAGCGTACATCAGCACCGCATCCACGCCGAGCGGCGCGCGCTTCCACTTCCACCATTTCCCCTTCTGGCGCCCGGCGGCGTAGTCGCTATCCGCGCGCTTCAGCATCAGGCCCTCGATCGCCGCCTCCCGCGCCCCGGCGCGGATCGCCTCCAGCTCCGCCATGCTGGTGAAGGGGATCAGTTCGGACAGATCCATCCGCGCCGGGCGGGTGCGGGCGAACCAGGCTTCCAGCCGGGCGCGGCGGGCATCGAAGGGCAGCGCGCGCAGATCCTCCGCACCGTCGAACAGCATGTCGTACAGCCGCACGCCGACGGGGTGGCTCGCCTGCATCTTGGCGCTGACCAGCTTGCGGTTCAGCCGCTGCTGGAGGTCCGCGAAGGGCGCCACCTCGCCGTCCCGCATCACCAGCAATTCGCCATCCAGCACGGCGTGGAACTCCATCGCGGCGAGGATTTCGGGAAAGCCGCCCGAAATCTCCTCCGCCCCGCGCGACCAGACCGCGCGGCCGCCAGGCGTGGCCGAAAGCTGAACGCGGATGCCGTCCCACTTCCATTCGGCGCGATGCGTTTCGGGTCCAATGGTCGGGAAATCCGGCTCCTCCAGTGGGTGCGCCAGCATCAGCGGGCGGAACACCGGGCGATCCTCGGACGAAGGCCGCGGCCCCTGCCCGGTGAGCCAGGCGAACAGGTCGAGATAGGGCGGCGTCAGCCCGTGCCAGACCTCCTCCACCTCCGCCACATCCTGGCCCGCCCATTCGGCCAGCGCGGTCTTTGCAAGCCGTGCGGAGACGCCGACGCGCAGGCCGCCGGTGACCAGCTTGATCAGCGCCAGCCGCCCATTGGCATCCAGCGCATCCAGCCAGCCGGCCAGCAGACCGGGCAGCGCCGCCTTCGGCGTGGAGTCCATCGCCTCCACCACCTCCGCGAGGCCCGGCGGCGGCGTGTTGACGCCCGGGCGCGGCGGCCAGATCAGCGCCACCGTCTCCGCCAGGTCGCCGACATAGTCGTAGGACAGGCCGAACAGCACCGGGTCCGTGCGCGCCGCCACCAGCTCCCGCACCATACCGGGCTTGGCGGCGCGGAATACCAGCTCGCCGGTCAAAGCCGCGAGGCCGATGCCACGATCCGGGTCCGGCTGTGTCGCGAACCACTGCCGCAGCAGGGCCAGCTTGGCGAGGCGGCCCGGCGTGAAGGCCAGGCGTTCCAGCAGATAGGCAAAGGCCGGGAGAGTCACTTTTTGACCCTCAGGCGCCGGGCGGGCGCTCCGCGCCCTTGGCTCGCCGCAGGGGCGGCGGGCGCCGTTCGGCGCCTCGGCGGCCAAAAGCCGCCGCAGGTTGCGATGCCTCCCCCGGCGGGCGCCGTTTGGCGCCTCGGCGGCCGAGGGCCGCCGCAGGTTGTGGCCGGGGCCTTTGGCCGCCGCGGGTTGCCTCCGGCGATCACGCCGGCTGCTCCGCCGGCTCGGCCGGCGCGGCGTCCTCATCCTCCTCGCCGCGGCCGAGCAGATGCAGCGCCCGGCCGCGCACGCCGCGCAGCGCCATGGCGTGCACCAGCGCATCGTCGCGGCCATGCGTCACCCAGACCTCCGGCGCCTGCACCTCCTCGATCGTCGCCAGAAGCTCGTCCCAATCGGCGTGGTCGGAGATGATCAGCGGCAGTTCCACGCCCCGCGCCTTGGCGCGCTGGCGCACCCGCATCCAGCCGGAGGCAGCGCAGATCAAGGGCTCCGCCAGGCGGCGCACCCAGGCGGTGGCCTCGGCACTCGGCGGCGCCAGCACCACCTCGCCTGCCAGCAAGCCGCCGCCGCCGCGCTTCGCCGGGGTGGGCACCGGGGCGAGCGGGCCGAGCTGCACGCCGAAATCCTCATACAGCTCGCACAGCTTCAGCAGCGCGCCATGCAGGTAGATGGTGCGATCCCAACCGCCCTCCCGCAGCAGCGCGATCAGCCGCTGCGCCTTGCCCAGCGCATAGACGCCGACCAGATGCGCGCGGTCCGGGAACAGCCGCAGGCTTTCCAGCAGCCGCGCCACCTCCGCCGCCGCATCGGGGTGGCGGAACACCGGCAGGCCGAAGGTGGCCTCGGTCACGAAGACATCACAGCGCACCGGTTCGAAGGGCGCGCAGGTCGGGTCGCGGCGGCGCTTGTAGTCGCCGGAGACGACGATGCGGCTGCCCTGCCAATCCAGCACCACCTGGCAGGATCCCAGCACATGCCCGGCCGGGACCAGCCTGATCTCCACGTCCTTGTGCCGCACCACCTCCCCCGGCGTGGCCACCTGGCGCTGCCGGCCGGCCCGGCCCTCGCCCATCCGCGCCTGCATGATGGCAAGCGTCGCCTCGCTGGCCAGCACATGGTCGTGGTCCGGGCGGGCGTGGTCGGCATGGCCATGGGTGATGATGGCGCGCGGCACCGCCCGGCCGGGGTCGATGAAGAAATCGCCGGGCACGCAGTACAGGCCCTGCGGGGTCACGCGCATCCAGCTTTCGGGGTGGGGCATTGACTGGATTTCGGCACAGGGACCGGGGAATCAAGGGTTTCCAGGACGCACGGCCGATCGGCACGCCCATGCAACCCTTCCATCCCTGGCAGGCTGCTGATAGCGTTAAGACTTGCACGGAATGCTTGCACGACTACCGTCTGATACCGACGCGATGCCGGAGGAGACCCGTTTGAGCGAGGCGCGATGACGATTCACGGCCCGGCCGGCCGGCCTGAGCCGCCCCGGACCGCCATGCCCGATTGGGGTCCGGATGCCAGCGCGCAGCGTGTCTTCGACAAGCTGTTCACCCCGGCCGGGGTGACCGGCTGGCGCGATGTGGTGGAGATTGCGGGCGGCGGCCGGTTTGGCGGCCGCGTCTTGCAGGCAAGCCCCGCGTCCCGCTGCTGGGCCTTCGAGCCCAGCGAGGCCGCGCGGGATGCCGCGGCCGCACGGTTGCCGGAAGCGGTCGCCGCGGGGCGGCTGCTGCCGCGCCTGCTGGATGCGGCCCGGCCCGATGCGATGCTCGCCACCCTCATCGAAGCAGGGCAGGTCCGGCAGGTGGATGCGGTGTTCGGCATCGATTCCATGCAGCAGGCCGGGCTGCCCACGCTGGTCACGCATTGGCTGAACGCGGCGCTGGTGCTGCGCCCCGGCGGGCGCCTGCTGATGACGCTGGCCGATCCGACCACCATCGCCGGTTTCCAGAAAATCCTGCGCGACATCCGCCGCACGCATCGCTTCCAGGGCCGGCCCGGCGAGAAATTCGCCTGGACCTCGGCCGAGATCGTGCGCGCCGTGCTCGGCCGCCTCGGTTTCGTGGTGGAGCTGCTGGAGCCGTGGTCGAACCATGAAGGCCGGCCACCGCGCGACCTGTATCTCTCCGCCATCCTGGTTCAGCCGGACCGGGCGGAGGCCTTCCGCGCTGCGCTGCGGCCCTCCGCTGCGCCGGAGCCCGCCTTGTCCTCCGCCGAATGGTGGGATCGCCACGCGCCGCGGGCCATGGCCGCGCGGCCCGACGGCCCGCCGGCCCACGCGGTGCTGGACCGGCTGCTGCGGCCAGCGGCGGTGGAGACCTGGCGGCACGCCATCGAGATCGGCCTGGGCGATGGGCGCTACACGGCGGAGGTGCTGCGCGCCAATCCGGCCGTGAAGCTGACTGTCTTCGATGTCAGCGACCGCATCATGCAGGCGGCGGCCGCCCGGATGGCGGAGGCCGTCGCCAGCGGCCGGCTCGGCTTCCTGCCGATCGACCCGCTGCACCCGGATGGCATCCTGGCCGCCTTCGAGCGGGAGCATCTGGCGCGCGAGATCGATGCGGTGTTCAGCATCGATGCGCTGGTCCATGTCGATCTGCAGTATCTGGTCGCCTATTGGCTGAACGCCGCGCTGCTGCTGCGGCCAGGCGGCTGGCTGGTCTTCAGCGTGGCGGATGCGACGACGGAGCAGGGCTTTGCCCGGCTGCTGGCGGAACTGGCGCAGGGCTACGCCAATCCCGGCCAGGTCAGCGACCGGCTGGAATATCTCAGCTTCGGCCTGATCCGCCCGCTGCTGGAGCGCTTCGGTTTCGAGGTGACCTTCGCCGGCCATGGCGCCGCGGCCGATCTCGGCGGCCGTGACCTGCATGTTGTGGCGCAGCTGGTCCGGCCCGAGGCGGCGGAGGCGCTGCGCGGCCACCTCTCCACCGGCCTCGCCGCACCGCGCTTCGGCGGGCCGGAGGAGGAGGACCGGGACAGCCTGGCCCCGGCACCCACCACGCCGGATGCGCAGGAGCCCCTGGCCGAGGACAGCCTGGAGCTGGAGCTGGACCTGGATCTGGCCCGGGCGCTCGGCCAGGCCTTCTGGCGCCAGGTACGGCTGCACGGCCTGCCGGGCCTTGCTGCGGCCGGCCAATTGGGTGGCCATTCGGGGAGCCAGATGGGCGCCAAGCCGGGGCGCGATGGCTGGGCGGAAAACCGGCGGGACTATCAGCGAATCGGCCAGCTCGTCCTGCGCGACCTTGCCGAGATGGGCATTACCCTGCACAAATCCGCCACTCGCCCCCCAGGAACCCCGGCCGCCCCAGGGGCAGTGCCGCCAGACGGGGCGTGAAGACCCGAGGGTCCTGAACCCCAGGGGCATGAACCAGGTGGCGAGGCCGGTGCGCTTTCGCCCGAACACATGGCAGGCATGACAACTCCGGACGCCTCCCCCCTCCGCCAGGCGGCGCGGCTTCGCGAAGCCGGCGACCTGCCCGCCGCCACGCGGGCGCTGGACGGAATTGATGCCGCGGCGGACCCGCAGGCCGGCTTCGCGCAACTGCGCTACCTGTTCGAACTGCAGGATTATGCCGGGCTGCAACAGGCAACGCGCCAACAGCTCGCCGCGCTGATCCGCGCCGGGGCGCCGCCGGATGCCACGCAATGGCTCGCCACGCTGCTGCGCTTTGCCGAACGCTGCTGCCTGCCGCCGGCCGAGATCGCGGCCGGGCTGGACACCACCCGCCTCGTCGCCCTGGCGCAACCAGAACTTCTGCTGACCTGGCGTGCGGTGCGCCGCCGGCAGAATTACCGCGAGGCCCTGCCCGCGCGCTTCGCCGGTAGCGTTTCCCTGATCTCGCTCGGCACCAACTGCCTGCCCTGGCATATGCCGGGCCGCTGGGGCCTGCGGCGGATGGCGGATTTCACCGCGCTGTTCGGTCCCTTCTCCCTCGCCGGCCACACCATTCCCGGCATGATCGCGGCGCTAGAGGATGATTTCGCCGGCTATTGCACCCCCGAGGCCATCCGCGTCGTCACCACCGCGCGCGGGCATGAAATGGCCATGCGGAGGGATCGCGGCGCGCATTGGAACCATAATCGCGGGCCCTATTGGCTGGGCCAGGACGCCACCGCGTTGCGCGCCAGCCTGGCCGCCAAGGTGGAGTTGTTCCGCGCCGCCTGTCGCCGGCCGGATGCGGTGTTCCTGCTGGCCGGCTGCCAGGTGGAATACCCGGAGGAAAAGCTGGATTTCCTGCCACGGCTGGATGCGGCGCTGGCCCGCTTCACCGGCCATGCCGGCAACCGCATCCTGGTGACCAACCAGACCGCGCATCGCCGCGAAGCCGCCAGCCACCAGGTGAACGCCACCACCACCTTCGCCTACTGCCCCTACCCCGGCACCGACTACGTCTGGCACGACGATGCCGCCGCCGACAGCCCGGCGGGGCAGGCGTTCGAGCGCGGCTACATGCTGACACTGATCCGCAGCCTGCTGCGCTGGGGCGTTCTGCACCGCCTCGCGCCGCCAGCGCAGGCATGACGGGCGCGGCCGCCGTGCTGGATTTCGATCCCAGCCGGGAAGCGCCGCTCGGCGGACGGCTGCGAAGGCTGTTCCATGCCGAGGAGCACGCCGCCTTCCAGGCCCTGCTGCGCCAGGCGATCCTGCATCTGGGCGCGATCCCGGACCCGTCCCTGCCGCATCTGCTGTTCCTGCTGCGCTTTGGCGAACGCGCCTGCCTGGAGCCTGCGCTGCTGCAATCGCTGCTCGATGGGCTGCGGGGGCGGGCGGCGGCGGAGACGGGGCTGCGCCCGGTCTGGCAGGCGGTGGCGCGGCGGCAGGCATTCCGCCTGCAATTGCAGGCACGGCGGAGCGGCCCGCTGACCCTGGTCTCGCTCGGGCTGCATTGCCTGCCCTGGACCCTGGTGAATCGCTGGGGCTTTCGGGACGCCCCGCAATTCATCGCGCTGCAGAACCCGTTCTGCCTGGCGCTGCACAAGGCGGATACGGTGGCCGGCGCCATCGCGCAGGATTTCGCGGGCTATGCCGATCCGGCAGTGATGCGCGAAACCACCACGCCGCAGGGCCAGCGCATCGCCATGCGCCAGGATGGCGGCGCGGTGTGGAACCACCATCGCGGCCCCGCCTGGCTGGACCCGGATTACGCCGGACTGCGACATTCACTGGCGCTGCGGGCCGCGGCATTCCGCGACTCCTGCCGGCAGCCGGGGCTGGTCTTCCTGATGGGCGATTGCCGGATCGACCTGCCGCTGAAAGCCCCGCCCGCCTTCCTCACCCCGCTGCGCGCGGCCCTGGCCCAGGCCACCGGCCAGAAGGACAGCCGCCTGATCCTGACCAGCCAGCCCCGCCGGGGTGGCGCCAGCGGGCTGGAATGGCTCGACGAGGCCACGGCGCTGGTCGCCGCGCCCTACCCGCATCAGCGCTATGTCTGGGCCAATGATGATGAGGCCGACAGCGCGGAAGGCCTCGATTTCGAACAGGGCTATGCCGAGGCGCTGCTGGCCTGCCTGGCGCGCTGGGGCCTGGCCGCATGACCGCGCCGCTGCCGGCCGACCTGCTGGACCCGGCGTTGCTGGACCCGGCGCTGCTGGACCGGGTGGTGCTGCGCCATTGGCGCCAGGGCCAGTGCGAGGCGCTGACCGGCCGCGATTTCTGGCAGCGCGTCACCGCCCGCGCCGCCTGGGTGGAGGCCCATACCCCGCCCGGCGGGCTGGTGCTGGTGATCGGCGCGACGGGGGCGGAGGCGATGGCGCTGTTCCTCGGCATCGCCGCTGCCGGCCGCCTCGGCGCCTTCTTCCCGCCGGCCTCCCCCTTGCAGGACCAGCGGCATTTCTTCGACCAGCAGCGCGCCGCCCTGGCCGCCATCGCGCCCGATGCGATCTGCGTGCTGGAGGCCGCGACGGCGGAGACGGTGCGCCGCATCGACCCGGACCTCGCGCGCGCCGTGCGCCTGGCCCCGGCCACCGCGACGGGGGACAGCGTGGCGGCGCTGGATGCGCTGCGGGCACGGCTCGCTTCCGACGCGCCGCTATTCGTGCAGCATTCGTCGGGCACCACCGGCATCAAGAAGGCGGTCGCGATCAGCGGGCGGATGCTGGCGGGGCAGTTCGCCGCCTATTGGCCGGGGCTGCGGGCGGAGCTGGGCGTCGGGCGGCTGAGCGTCGCCTCCTGGCTGCCGCTGTATCACGACATGGGGCTGATCGCCGGCTTCCTGCTGCCGATGCTGGGCGGCGACAGCGTCTCCCTCCTCGACCCGTTTGAGTGGATCGGCGCGCCGGGCCGGTTCCTGGAGATGATCGAGGCCGATGGCTGCGACATCGCCTGGATGCCCAACTTCGCCTTCCGCCACTTCACCCGGCTGCACCGCGCGCTGAAGCCGGCGCGGCTGGGCAGCATGAAGCTGTGGATCGACTGTTCCGAACCCTGCCGCCTGGTGGATGCAAAGGACTTCGAGGCCGCCTTCGCCGGCTGGGGCGTGCGGCCCGGTTCGGTCGTTGGCTGCTATGCCATGGCGGAGACGGTCTTCGCCGTCAGCCAGGGCAGCCCGGCCGAGCGCATCGGCCTGGCGGTGCCGCCCGATGTCACCCCAGGCCAGATGGTGCCGGAGGGGTGGCTGGGCGACGAGGCGCCGCCCGGCCGCAAGCTGGTGCTGTCCTCCGGCCGGGTGCTGCCGGGCGTCACGCTCGCGGTCTTCGACGGAGAGCGCGTGCTGCCGGAAGGCAACTACGGAGAAATCGGCCTGCGCGCGCCCTTCCTGTTTGGCGGCTATCGGGGCGGTGCCGGGCCGTCGCCGGATGGGTGGTTCCGCACCGGCGATCTCGGCGTGGTGCTGCGCAGCCAGGTCTTCGTCTTCGGCCGGCTGAAGGAAATCATCATCGTCAACGGCAAGAACCTGTTCGCCGGCGATGTGGAGGCGGCACTCGCCGGCATCCCCGGCCTGCGCCCCGGCCGCGCCGTGGCCTTCGGCGTGGAAAGCGCGCAGACCGGCAGCGAGGAGCTGGTGGTGGTGGCCGAACAGGACGAGACCGCCGGAACACCCGCCGCCGAAAGCCGTGCCGCCATCAGCCGCATGCTGACCGAGACCTTCCTGGTGAAGCCGCGCGACGTGCGCATCGTCGCCGATCGCTGGCTGGTGAAGAGCACCAGCGGCAAGATCAGCCGGGACGCCAACCGCCGCCGCTACCTCGAACAATTTCGCAGTCCGGAGTGACCCCCATGCCCGCCTTCACCCTCGCCGATCTGCAGGCCATTGCGCGCGAGGTCATCGGCGACCGCGAGATCGCGCTGTCGCCGGAGATGGAGGCCGCCGATGTGCCGGGCTGGGACAGCCTGAACCACACGCTGATCAGCGTGGAGATCGAGAGCCAGACCGGCGCGGCGGTGGATGCCCAGCAATTGGCGCAATGCCCCACCTTCGGCGACCTGGTGGCCTTCGTCGCGGCGCGCCTGCCGGGTTGAACGGCATGTCATCACGCGGCCGCTCGAAATCCGCGTGATTCGCCCCAACCTCCGCGCAGGTCTGGGCAAGGAGGATGACATGCAATCCATGAAACTCGGCCGGCGCGGCGCGCTCGGCCTGCTGGGCACGATGGCCGCCAGCGGCAGCGCGCTGGCGCATCACGGCTGGTCCTGGGCGGAGGGTGACCAGGGCACGCTGACCGGCACGGTGCGGGAGGTCTATGTCGGCCCGCCGCACCCGACGATCCGCGTCGAGGCGAATGGGCAGAGCTGGACGGTGGAACTCGGCAACCCGCGCCAGACCGAGCGCGCCGGCTTCACGCAGGATTCGGTACGGCCCGGGCAGGAAATCGTGGCTCTTGGCAACCGGTCCCGCGACAGCGCCGAGCGGCGGATGAAGGCGGTGCGCGTCACCGTCGGCAGCCAGCGCTTCGACTTCTACCCGGAGCGCATCCAGGGCGGCTGACGGCGCGTGCTGGAACTGATTGCCGCGTCGGCGCCCGCCGTGGCGCTGCGCGGCTCGGTCACGCTGTATCTGCTGGTCAATGCCACGCATGTGCTGGGCCTCGGGCTGCTGGTCGGCGCCATCGTGACGCTGGATCTCAGGCTGCTCGGGCTGTTCCGCGCCGCGGCGCTGCCGCATCTGGCGCCGCCGCTGGTGCGGGTGGCGGCCACCGGGCTGGGGCTGGCGGCGCTGACCGGCCTCGCCTTGTTCAGCACGCGGCCGGCCACCTATCTGGAAAATCCGGCCTTCCTGGTGAAGCTCGGGCTGCTGGCCCTGGCGCTGGCCAATCTGGCGCTGTTGCATGCCGGGCGGCCCTGGCGCGCGGCGCTGGCGGGCGGCGCCGTGGCGGCCAGGCTGCGGGTGGCGGCCGGGATTTCGCTGGCTGCCTGGCTGGGGGCGCTGCTGGCGGGACGCTGGATCGGATTCCTGCAATAACCGCCGCGTCAGGCGGAGAATCAGGAATGACGGGTCGGGTTGTGGCGGTGGCGGCGGCGTCTGGCCACTTATTCTCCAAGCCGGTGCAGGGGCGGATCACGCTGCTGGCCGGCCTCGGCGTGCAGGGCGATGCGCATTGCGGCGTGACGGTGAAGCATAGGTCCCGCGTCAAGGTGAACCCGAATCAGCCCAATCTGCGGCAACTGCACCTGATCCCGGCGGAGCAGTTGGAATCGCTCCGCGCCCGCGGCTTCGAGGTGGCGCCGGGCGCGATGGGGGAGAATGTGACCACGGAAGGGATCGACCTGTTCGCCCTGCCGCGCGGCACCCGGCTGTATCTGGGCGCGTCGGCGGTGGCGGAGGTGACCGGGCTGCGAAACCCCTGTTACCAGCTCGATGATTTCCAGAAGGGGCTGATGAAGGCGACGCTGGAGCGGGCGCCGGATGGGGCGCTGCTGCTGCGGGCCGGGATCATGGCGGTGGTGATCGAGGGCGGGGACCTGGCGCCGGGCGATGCGGTGCGGGTGGAATGGCCGGCGGAGCCGCATCTGGCGCTGGAGAAGGTGTGAAAGCATCGTAATCGTTATGCGCCTCGGTGCACGTTCCTGTTCGCTGCTGGCCTTCTTTTGTGGCGTGCTGTTGCTCCTCAGCCCCGCGGCCGCGCAACCGTCCTCCCGCCCGGAGCGGCATCCGGACCACTGGCGGCTCGTGTTGCGCGGCATCACGCTCCATTTGCCCTATCCTTATGTGGCAACGATCTTCGGCAACGACGGTTTCACGATACAAGCCTTCGCCGCCGACGCCCGCCCCTACAACCGGCAGACCGACTCCTACTACCCCGGCGGGCGGGTGCGCGAGGCTGTGGTGGTCACCGTGGGCGAGCAGCGCCGTTTCACCGGCACCGACCTGATCCGTCGCAGAATCACCATCCGTGCTCGCGATATTGGGCACGAACCGGCTGAGGAGGCCGATCTACTGGACGGCCCGGATGGCCCGCCAGTGCCAGAAGGCCTTATCTACTATCGTGCGTTGCCTGTGCCGCCAGGCCCACACGCTAGACGTGAGGACATGTTTGTGCCGCGCGAGCCGCGGCGCGCACTCGACGGATCGCCGCTGCCCGAGGCGATTTTCTGTTTGTCAGCGAACGCGCCGTTTGTGCTGCAGCGGCCACTGCGGGAGCGTGTGCGGCTTTCCTGCCGGTGGATGCTGGTGTGGCGCGACATCGAGGTTTCGATGTTTCTCGACCGTCGTCACCTCGCTGATTGGGCAGGTCTACGCAGGCGCATCCTCGTGCTGCTCGATGACTTCGTGGTGGGTGGGCCAGCCGAAGCAGGGCCACCGCTCGATCCTTTTCCCTCAAGCCGATAAACGCTTGAACCCAGAGCGGCACGCTGCGCCTGCTGCGCTGGCCGTTCTGGTGGCGCCGCTTCAACCTGCCCGTTGTCCTGGCGGTGGTGCCGCGCTGAGCGCAGGCACCCCCTTCCCCTTTCGCTGAACCGCCAGCATATTCCCTGGCGAATGGGAACATTGCCGGAACTTTTTCAGACCTGGTTCGCCGCGCGCGGCTGGGCGCCGCGGCCGCACCAGCTTGCCTTGCTGGGCGCCGTGCAGGGCGGCGCCAGCGCCCTGCTGGTTGCGCCGACCGGCGGCGGCAAGACGCTTGCGGGGTTCCTGCCCTCCCTGGTCGATCTGCATGAGAGGCCGCGTCCGGGGCTGCACACGCTCTACATCTCGCCGCTCAAGGCGCTGGCGGTGGATATCGCCCGCAACCTCACCGCCCCGGTCGAGGCGATGGGCCTGCCGATCCGCATCGAGACCCGCACCGGCGACACCCCCGCCAATCGCCGCGCCCGCCAGCGCACGGACCCGCCGAACTTCCTGCTGACCACACCGGAAAGCCTGGCGCTGCTGCTGACCCTGCCGGATGCCGGCGAGATGTTCGCCGGGCTGCACGCCATCGTGGTGGACGAAATCCATGCGCTGGCCGGCAGCAAGCGTGGCGACCAGTTGGCGCTCGGCCTGGCGCGGCTGGCCACGCTGGCGCCCAGTGCACGCCGCATCGGCCTGTCCGCCACGGTGGCGCACCCGACGCCGCTGCGCGCCTTCCTCTCCCCCACCGGGGTCGCCACCGATGTGGCGCTGGTGCAGGGCGCGCCCGGGGCGGCGCCGAGCCTCGACATCCTGCTGCCGGAGGGCCGCCTGCCCTGGGGCGGGCATATGGGCCTCGCCTCGATGCCGGAGGTGTACCGGCGCATTCGCGGGGCGGGGGTCACCATCGTCTTCGTCAACACCCGCGCGCAGTCCGAACTCTGCTTCCAGGCGCTGTGGCGGCTGAACGACGACAACCTGCCGATCGGCCTGCACCATGGCAGCCTGACGGTGGAACAGCGCCGCAAGGTGGAAGCGGCGATGGCGGAGGGCCGGCTGCGCGCGGTGGTGGCGACTGCCTCGCTGGATCTCGGCATCGATTGGGGCGCGGTGGACCAGGTGGTGCAGGTCGGCGCGCCCAAGGGCGTCTCGCGACTTCTGCAGCGCATCGGCCGCGCCAATCATCGGATGGATGAGGCGAGCCAGGCGGTGCTGGTGCCGGCCAACCGATTCGAGGTCATCGAATGCGTCGCCGCCCGCCAGGCCATCGCGGCGGAGGAACTGGATGGCGATCCGCCGCGCGAAGGCGGCCTCGACGTGCTGTGCCAGCACATTCTGGCCTGCGCGGTGGCCGGCCCGTTCCACCCGGATGATCTGTATGTGGAAATCCTGCGCGCCTCCCCCTATGCCGCGCTGACGCGCCAGGATTTCGACGACGCGCTGCGCTTCGTCGAGGACGGCGGCTACGCGCTGCAATCCTACGACCGTTTTCGGCGATTGTTCCGCGATTCCGAGGGCATGGTCCATATCCGCGGCCCTGCCGC
>NZ_JAUYTS010000090.1 GCF_030695085.1 Falsiroseomonas sp.
CGGGGTGGCGGCGGCTGCGGCGGCGGCACGGCGCAGGCGGCCAGGCCGGCGGCCAGGACCAGGCAGGCGAGGCGCTTCATGGCGCGGCCGGGCGCAGGGTGAAGCGCGACCAGGGTGCGGCCACGTAATGCGGGCCCTCGCGGGAGACGTGCAGCACGCGCCAGGCGTAGTCCCCCGGGGTTGTCAGCGTCAGATTCTGGTGGTCGGGCGCATCGGGAACGCCGGCGAACACCTCCTGCCACCTGGACTCCCCGGCCTGGGCCAGCACCTCAATGAAGCAGCAGCCGGCCTCGGCCGCGTCCAGCCCCTGCCAGGACAGTCGTACCGGCGCGGCCAAGGGCAGCACCGCGCCATCCGGCGGCTGGCTGGGAACGGGTTCGGCCAGGGCGGGCGGGGGCGGCCGAGGCGCCGGCGCGCTGGGCGGGGGGATGGCGGCTGGATTGGCGGAGACGGCCCATTCCAGCGTGCCGGGCCGCGGCAGGGGGGCGCCCGGCGGGACCTCGCCGAGCGTGGCTGCGGCGGCCTGCCCGGCCGTGGCGGCCAGATCCTCCGCCAGCGCCCGATCCTGCGGGAAGAAGTAGCGCAGCTGGTCGGACGCCCCACCGGCCGAGACCGCGAACGGCGCGCCAGCGGCCACACCGGCCTCGCGCAGCCGCGCCGCCAGGCTGGCGCTCCGCGCGGCGGCGGCGGCATCGCCCCGCGGGTAGGTCAGCACCAGACGCGCCGCCGGCTCCACCGGCGGGAGCGCCGCCGGCTCCACCGGCGGGAGCGCGGCCGGCTCCGGCGGGAGTGCGGCGGCCGGCTCCGGCGGGAGCGGTGCGGTCGGCTCTACCGGTGGTGTCGCAGCCGGCTCCACCAGGGGTGTCGCGGCGGGCTGCGCCGGGGGGGGCGCGGCCGGCGCCGCCGGGGGCGCCTGGTCCAGAGGGGGCGGGGCCGGCTGGGGCGGAGGCGGCGGGTCGCCGGGCTCGGCCACCCCACCAGCAGCCGGCGCGGCGGCGAGTGGCGCGGCAGGGCCGGCTGGCGGCGGCGCCTGCGGCAGCAGCGCCAGCGCCGTGGCGGCCACGGCCAGCACCCCGGCGATGATCCAGCCCAGGCGCCGTCGCGGTGCCTCCGGGGGCGGGGCGGCGGGCTCGGCATCGGCGGCCGGCACCGTCGCGGGCGGCAGGACCAGCGCCTGGCCCGGTGCCGCCGGCGCAGCCTCGGGAAGCGGCAGCACATGCATCTCCGCCGCCGCCCGCACATGTACCGGGCTGACCTGCGTCGCGCCGTCCATCTCCGCCATGAACAGGCTGCTGCCGATCATCACATTCAGCCGGCGCGGCACCCCCGCCGAGGCCTCGGCCAGCTCGGCCAGGGCGGTCGCGGCAATGCGGTCCGAGGGCAGGCGCAGCGTGGCCAGGCGTGCGGCGACATAGGCCGGCACTTCCTCCTCCAGCAGCCCGCCGAGGTGCACCAGGCGGTGCGGCAGCCCGGCCAGCCGGGTGGCGAAGCCGGGCAGCGCGGCCAGCACCGCCACGCCATCCTCCCGCGCCAGGGCCGCCAGCATGGCTTCCTCGATGCGGTCCGCCTCATCCACCAGCAGAATCGGTGGCAGGGGCGTGGTCAGCAGGTCACCGCAGGCGACCAGCTGCGGTGCCTGCCCCTGCGCGCGGAACTGCGCTGCCAGTGCGCCGAGCAAGGTGGTCTTGCCGACGCCGGCTGCGCCCAGAAGGGCGATGATGCCGGGCCGGTCCGCCATGCGCAGCACCTCGGCCTGCGCGATGGACCAGGCCTGATGGGGCACCAGGCGGGCCAGCGGCCGCGCCTCCGGGCTGAGCTTCAGGATGTGGCACCCAAGATTCGATCTCCGTGCCGGTTTCGGTGGCCAGTCTCCCCGCCTGATCCGATCTGGCAAATCATCACCCCGCCAGCAGGATCACGATGTGTTGCCATGCCAGCCCTTCCGAGCCGGCTTAAGGGCGGTGCCGCAATGATGGGGCAGGGGCTTGCGGCGTGCCGGGTGAACCGCTAGGAACCCGCACGCTTTTCAGGCGGTCCGCTGCTGTAGCTCAGTGGTAGAGCACTCCCTTGGTAAGGGAGAGGTCAAGAGTTCAATCCTCTTCAGCAGCACCACTTCCCCCTCGGAATCCATCTGCCGGCGTCGCCCCGCCGCATCCGTCGTGGCGTGATCCGCTTCGTGCTGCATGCGAGCCGACCCTGACCTGCGATCGCCACGCGAATTCGAGGCCTGATCGAGCGGTCCGGCCTTGAGCGGCAGCAATGGTTACTTATCTTTTGCATGTTGAAATTAACGTGCGAAACGATCGATGAATAGGTTGATGCGGTTGCTTGGAGAGAGAGTCTTCTGGCAATCGTTGAACGACGGCCGGAGCTTCAAATCCTGGCTGCGCCCTGGCCAGCTCTGCATCCGGGACTGATCCGATGATCCGCGCCGCGAACGTCAAAAGCTCCAACCCCGCCGTCGCGGCGCGGTCATGCCGGGAGGGCGTTGGCCCCGACACGCCGCTGATGCTGCTGGCCTTCTGCGGCGGCAAGCACGACCCGGATGCGGTGCTGGCCGCGCTGACGGCGGAATTCGGCCCGGTGCCCATCTATGGCGGGTCCGCCGCCGGCGTCATCGGCCGGGACAGCTTCGGCTATGGCGGCTTCGAGATGGGCATCGTCGGCTTCTACGACCCGTCGGTGGTGCCGCAGGCGGTGATGACGGAGGCGCTGCTGGGTGGGGTCCGTGCCGCGGGCCATGCGCTGGGCCAGGCGGTGGGCGGCATCGCCAGCCCGGATGCCGCTGTCATGCTGTTGTTCGACAGCGTGGCCTCCCGTGCCCCGCCGCGCCTGCACTTCGCGAGTTCCGTGGTGGAGGGGTTCCATGACGGCTTCGGCACCACGCCGCTGCAATTGTTCGGCGGCGGGCTGCTGACCGACATGAACCTGACCGGCGGCTGGGTCTTTGCCGGCCGGCGTGTCCTGAAGCACGCCGCCATCGCGCTGGTCTTCCCGCCGGGGATCGAGGTGGAGACGGTCATCATGCATGGCTGCCGCCCGATCAGCTCCTTCATGGAGATCACCCGCATCGACGGGGCGGATGTGTTCGAGCTGGATGACCAGCCGGCGCTCGGCGTGATCGAGCGCATGCTGGGCCTGCCGCTCGGGCAGACCCGCGGGCAGGACCTGTCGCTGGAGGTGACGCTGGGGCAGAAGCAGGGGGACCGCTACACCCCCTACCATGAGGGCGACTACGTCAACCGCCTGATCCTGCGCGCCAATGCCGAAGCCGGCTCCGTCACCCTGTTCGAGCCTGATTTCGCACTCGGTACGGTCGTGCAGATCATGAGCCGCGACAATTCGCTGATGCTCGATTCGGTGCGCCGCGGTGTCGCCGCCATGAACGGCGCGGTGGCGGGGGAGGACAATCTCCTCGCGCTGTACATCGACTGCGCCGGCCGGGCCAGCGCGCGCAGCGGCGCGCCCGTGGAGGAGGCGGAACTGGTCGCGCAGGGTCTCGACCCGTCGATCCCGCTGCTCGGCTTCTACTCCGGCGTCGAGGTCGCGCCGGTGGGCGGCGGCATCAGCCGGTCGCTGGACTGGACCGGCGTGCTCGCCGTGCTGCGCCGCCGCCGATGACGCGCAAGCCGCCGGAGCCCAATCCGCTCGACCGTGAGCTCGCCTATTACCGACGCGAGTGCAACGATCTCGGAGCGCGGCTGCTGCGGTTGCAGGAGGAACAGAGCCAGGCCTTCCGGGAAGCGCGCCGCAGCCGCACCGTCGCCAAGCTGATCCGGGAAGCGCATCGCCTGTCCGATGTCTGCAACCTGCCCGACGAAATCGGCCAGCCGATGCTGGAAGTGGTGGTGGACAACGCGCTGTGCGATCGCGCCGCGTTGCTGGAGCGCATCGGACCGGACGGATCGGCCCGCTTCCGCGTCACCCACGTGATCGGCATGGGTGGCGAGGCCTGGCAGGGCCAGGTGGTGCTGCCGGCGGCACCCAGCTTCTTCTTCACCACCTCCCGCACGCAGCTGGAACCGCCAGCCTATGAGCTGACCTCGATCCTGCGGACCCCCTATGTGCTCTGGGCCTTCGATCCGCTGAGCGGGGTCGCGTTGATCCTCGGCAACCACTCGGAGGGCAATGTCACGCGGCCCTTCGAGACGCGGGACCAGGAACTCGTCGAAGGCGCGCTGTCCGTCTATCTCGACGTGCGCGCGCGCAAGGCGGCGGAGGTCGAATTGCGGGCGGCCAAGGCGGTGGCGGAGGAAAGCGGCGCGGCGCGCGCGCGCTTCCTGGCGACACTGAGCCATGAATTGCGGACGCCGCTGAATTCCATCATCGGCTTTTCCGAAATCATGGCGCCCGGATCGACGATTCCGACGACGGCGGAACAACGCGGCACCTACATCGCGCAGATCAACGAATCCGGCCGCATGCTGCTGGACCTGATCGACAACATCCTGGACTACGCCAGCCTGGAGAACGCGGCACCCAGCCTGCGGCGCGAATGGGTGGCCAGCGACAGCCTGTTCAATGCGGCGCTCGGGGAGGCAGGCTCGCTGGCCCTTCGCCAGGGCGTGACGCTCGATGCGCCCGAGATCGGGCGCGGCTGCGAATTGTTCGTGGACCGGCTGCGATTCCGCCAGATCCTCGGCAACCTGCTGGGCAATGCGGTGAAGTTCACCCCGCCCGAGGGGCGGGTGCGGCTGGGCTTCGCCGTGCAGCCGGATGGCGGGGCGCAGGTCAGCGTGGCGGATACCGGCATCGGCATCGAGGCCACGGACATCGCCCGCGTGCTGCAGCCATTCCAGCAGGCCTCGAACGGCCATCGCCGGCGCTTTCCCGGCACCGGTCTCGGCCTGCCCATCGCCAAGAACCTGGTCGAGGCCCATGGCGCCCGCTTCGTGCTGGAAAGCACCCCCGGCCAGGGCACCACCGTCACGGTGCATCTGCCGCCCGATGCGGTGCGGCTGCAGCAGGACACGCTGGCGGTGCGCCGCGCTGCCGCGACCAATCCCGCCAGCGGAGACTGACGGCCGGGTCCCCTGGACCCGGCCGGGCATCAGCGGCCGATCGTGGCGGGTGCGGTCGCGGCCAGCGTCGCCAGGTTGCTGTCCACCGCCTCGAACAGGCCCCAGCATTCCGTGTAGCCATGCGGGAAGCCCGGCGAGCCGGCCTCGGCATCCTGCTGGCGCGCATGGATGTAGCTGGTCCAGCGCCGTGTGGCGGGGCGGCGATGGTGGAAGTCGTGGCATGGGGCATCGCCGACCAGCACGAACAGCCGGACGAACAGCTGCACCGTCAGCATATCCGCCCACCACGCCGCCCAGCGAAGGCTGCCGCGCAGGCCACCCACATGCCCGGACGGTGGGCGCCGGCCGGCAAAGACGCCGGTGGTGGCGTGGCAGACGAAGCTGCGGTCGCGCAGCGCGATCAGCGCCGCCTCGGGGAAGCGGTGCTCGCACAGGATCCGGTAGATGGTGGCGATCTGCAGCAGCACCGTCACCGGCAGCACCCAGAGGATGGCGAATTCCAGCAGTGTGCCGGTGGCCGCCGCAGCGGCGATCAGGGCGCCCCAGAACAGCCGGCCGGTCCAGTCATGCGCGCGGTCGCCGCTGAACAGCGCCGCCTTGACCCGGCGCTGCGCGAAACGGGCATGGAAGACCGGGGAGATAGTGTTCATGACCACCCGCCGCCACAGCTCCGCCTTCGGCAGGCCCGGCTCCAGCCGGCACAGGCCGAGCACGAAATCGGCGAATTCATCTTCCTCCGTCAGCAGCTTCTTGGCGCTGTGGTGCTTCATGTGCTCGTGCTGGTAGTCGTCGAAGCGCTTGAACAGCAGGCAGGCGGAAACCAGCCGCCCGACCTGGCGGTTGCGTTCGCGGCTGGCGAAGACGGTGCCGTGCGAGCAATGGTGGAAGATGACCACCTGGAACAGGCCGAGCCCCGAGGAGGTGAGCAGCAGCCCGAGCGGCAGCAGCAGCCAGGCCCAGACGGGCGGCGCCGCCAGCGCCAGCGGCGCCGCGCCCAGCGCCACCCCGCCGAGTATCAGCGCCAGCGCGCCGGTGACGAAGCGCCAGGCGGCGATATCGGGCATCGCCTCGCCGCGCGCCGGCATCGCTGTCAGCCAGGTCAGGAAGGGCTGCACCGCGGCGGGCAGTCGGGCGGCCATAGCCTCCCTCGGGGTGTCCGCGACAGGTTCCTGGCTGAGCAGGGCCTCGGCGGTGTCGAAGCGTTCGGGCGACAGATACATCGGCGGCGGACTTCCGGTTTTGGCGCCTGGGTCGGGGCGCTGTTTGTTGCGATGGGAGGGCACATGGCGGTGGGCCGGGGGGCGCGCCAGCGCGGGCGGGTCGCGGGCCGCCCCCGCCCGCCTCACCCGGACCCGTCCGCTCCGCACCCGTTTGCTCCGCAACGGGCCGGTCGCGGCGCCGATGCGGCCAAGGGGCGAATGCCCCACGCCGGATGCAGCCGAAAGCCAGGGGGGACCGGGACGGGGCGTCTTCAACCGCATGGTCGATTCCTCGGCGATCATCGCCTGCGGAGTGCACCAACCTTTATGGTCAGGTTGATATACGTTTGATCAGCAAAATCACGGCCTGTTGATATAGCATGCGCCGCGCTGCTGGCGTTGCCGCGCGCAGATGGCGGTGGTCTGCCGCCAACCCGGCCATGGCGGCCGACGGCTTGGGTGTTAGCCGTAGGCGCCGCCGGCCTCGATATCCAGCGCTTCCCGAACCTTGGCGGGCAGCGCGCGCTGCTGTCAGGCTTGCTCAACAGTGGCGGGGGGCTGCGCAGATGGTCCGGGCCGGACGGGGGCGCGTTTTTGCCAATGGCCTTCCTGCTGAGCGGGATCCATCGCTGATGGCAGTCCTGGCCTCCTAGAGGGGAGGTGGGGTGCCGAAGACACGTCGTAGAGGGCAAGCGGCGGAACGGGCTGCGGGACCGGGCGATTGTCCATTCGCTGCGGGATGCGGTGTTGCGCGGGCCGTCTGGCCCCCCGGCTACGGCCGGATTCCGCAGGGCAGCCGGCCCCGCAGCCGTCGCCTACCAGACGAGGCGGTAGCCCTTGCCGCGAAGCGCCGTGATGGTGATCCGCCCCGCCGAGGCGGCGACCAGCTTCTGCCGGAGGTTGGAAGCAAGCTGGTCCACGCCGCGCTGCTCAGGCAGCAGCCGCCTGCCGAGCACGCGGCCGGCAATGGTATCCCGGTCCGCCAGATTCTCCGGCACGGTCAGCAACAGGTTCAGCAGGCCGGCCTCGCCCCCGGTCAGCCGCGTCTCGGTGCCCTGCGCGGTCTGGATGCGAAAGCGCGATGGCTGCAGGCATAATCCGGCCAGGCTCCAGGACGCTGGCTCGGCGATGGGCAGGGGCAGGGGCTGGGTCGGGTTGGTGGCGAGCGGTGGATCGACCGCCCCGGCCGCGAGATTGGCGTCGAGGCGCCGGCTCAGGGCGCGGATCCGGGCGACCATGGCACGCAGGGAGAAGGGCTTGGTCAGGTAGTCATCGGCGCCGACCTCGAGGCCGATGACGCGATCCACCTCCTCGGTCCGGCCGCTGACGACGATGATGCCGAGATCGGTGCAGCCGGCGGCTTCACGGACGAAGGCGATGCCGTTGCCATCCGGCAGGCCGAGATCGGCGATGACGATGCGCGGATTGTCACTGTGCAGCCGCAGCCTTCCTTCGGCCAGGGTGGCGGCGGTCACGGTGTTCCAGCCGTCCCGCGTCAGCGCCGTGCAGATGGTCGCGGCCACCGCGGCATCATCCTCCAGCACCAGGACCGGGCGAAGCGCCCGCTGCGGCGCCAGTGGTGCAATGCCGGAGGGGGTTGCAACCGCACCGTGCGGATCGGTGGGGGCGGAACGGGGCGGGGTGATTTCGGGATGGGCCGGCACGGAATAAGGCGAGCTGGTGACCAGCAGCGCAGCCGAAGGGGACATTTTCCATAGGCCAATCACGATGGTGTCAGAAAATTCAACCTATAGTGAGAAGGTTTACCGAGTCCACACATAAACGATGAAGCCATACTTCAATTCACGGCCAGACCGAGTTCTGGTCTGACGCGATGCTTTCGATGCAAATACAAAATGTATTTGGTTTCATTGGCTGCCTGACCGTCATGCGGGATTTATTCGCCACGTCGCGCCGGCGGGATCACGCCACGTTTTGCGCAGGTATAGCTGCCGCGCCGATGGGCCCGGGCAGTCTCGCGGCTGACCGCTCCTGGCGTGTGATTCAGGCGATGTAATGCAACGTAGGGTTGGCCGCGGCGGCGCGGGACAACTCCGTACAAAAGCTGGTTCGTGGGCGCCAGGACCGCGCGTTAACCCTTTGGAGACGGATGCGCCACCAAAGGGACCGGGGCATGACCCAGCGTTTGCACCTTCCGCCAAATTCTCAGGCGTCGCTACCGGTCGGGCGTCCCGGCCGCCGGATGCTGCTGCAAGCCGCGCTGGCGGCAGGCGGCATGGCCGCGGGGGGAATCGCCACGGGCCGGCCGGGACCGGCCGCGGCGGCCGCCGTGACGGGCGATTGGCTGGATTTCCGCCGGCGCTTCCTGCATGCCGATGGCCGGGTGCTGGACACCGGGAATGGTGGCATCTCGCATTCCGAGGGCCAGGGCGCGGCCATGCTGTTCGCCGTGCGCTTCGACGACCGGGCCAGCTTCGATCGCATGCTGGAATGGACCCGCGGCGTGCTGCGCCGCCCGGAGGATCACCTCCTGGCCTGGGCATTCCGGCCGGGCGCACCCATACCGGTGCCGGACATGAACAATGCCAGCGACGGCGACCTGCTGGTCGCCTGGTCGCTGGCGGAGGCGGCGGATCGCTGGGGCCATGCCGGCTACCGCGCCCTGGCCACGGACATGGCCCGCGACCTGCTGCGGAAGGCGGTGCTGCGGCAAGGGGGTTCAACGCTGCTGCTGCCGGGGGTCGAGGGGTTTCTGAAGCACGACCATGTCGTGGTGAACCCCAGCTACTACGTCTCTCCCGCCTTCCGTGCCCTGGCACGGCTGGCGCCGGCCCCGGAATGGCGGGCGCTTGAGGAAGGTGGCGTGGCACTGGCGGACCAGGCCCGCTTCGGCCGCTGGCGCCTGCCGGCCGACTGGGTGGCGCTGCCGCGCGGTGCGCTGCGGCCGCGGCCGGCCCAGGGCTGGCCGGCGCGCTTTTCCTACGACGCCGTCCGCGTGCCGCTGAACCTGGCCTGGGGCGGCCATGCGCAATCGGCGGCGCTGCGCGCGGCGGTGGATTTCTGGCTGGACCCGGCGCATCCGGCACCGCCCGCCTGGGTGGACCTGCAAACCGGCGCGCTGGCGCCCTATGCTGGCGATGCCGGGCTGCGGGCCATCGTCCAGCTTGCCATCGCCACCCTGGCCGGAAGCGGGCGGGAGGAGGCGCTGCCCCGCGTGGCGGAAGCGACCGCCTACTACCCCGCCGTGCTGGTCATGCAGGCCCGGCTGGCCTGGGCCGAGCGCAGCCTGACCGAGGGGGCCTGCAGCCCGCCCGCACGGCTGTCCCAGGCCCCGGCCACGCTGGCGAACCCGGGCCAGGGGGGTGCCGAGAGGGGTGGCGCATCCGGCTGGCTGCGCGGCATCTGGCCCGCCACCTGGTCCGCCGGCGGATAGGACGCCAGCGGGCCAGGCCTGGCGCCTCGGTTCAGCTCGGTGTCACCGTCAATGCATTGCCGGTCAGCGTCGCCGTGCCGGGGCCGGCCACGGTCAGCGGGGTGGTCAGCGGCGAGAAGGTCAGCGGATTGCCGCCGCTCGCGGCATCGAACAGGCCGACATGGGTCAGCGTGCCGGCAGCAGCGGTGAAGGTGAAGCGAATCGCCTCCACATTCCGCTGCATGCCGGTGCCGGTGAAGGTGGCGCGCTGGCGGGCATAGCCGGTGCCCGCCGGCTCGCCGGTCAGCCCGGCGGCGGCGCTGCCGCCGGTGCCGAGCGCGGCCCAGACGGCGGTGGGCAGGGTGGGCAGCCGGGCGCAGAGGGCGCGGCCCAGCAGGTTCTTGGCGTGATCGGTCAGGTCGGTCATCCGGAAATCCTCGCTTTCAGGGGTGGGAAGGGCGGCTCAGAAGCCGCCGAGCAGGGCGCGGAACAGTTCCGGCCCGGCCGGGGCGAGGCCGGGCGGCAGGGGCACCTCGCCCTGTGCCGCGACCGCCACATAGGCGACGCCGTCGAAGGTCTGCGGCGCCTGGCCGGCGGCAGGGATGAAGCCGCCGATGCGCGGATCCACCGCATCGGCCGGTTCCTCCCCGGCTGCGTGCCAGCCAAGGGCACGCAGCGCGGCGCTCGCATCCTCTGGGCTGCCTTGCCAGCAGATCATGGTCCATTCGGTCATGGGCGGTCCTTGTGGTTTGGGGGGGCGGTTGCGCCGGACGCGTCAGGGCGCCGCCGCGCCGGACAGCAGCAGCACCTTGGTGGTGCCGCCATCGGGGCTGAAGGCGAGCAACGTCGCCAGGCCGCCGGCGCGGATCCTGGTCAGCCCATCCGGGTTGCTCGGCGTCGTGGCGGTGAAGCCGGTCAGCGTGATGGCGAGGTCGGTGGTGCCGCGATTGGCGATCAGGCAGGTGAAGCCATCGCCGGTCGCGGCCCAGCTGATGCTGAGCGTGGTGCCCGTATTGGCGCTGACCAGCCGGCCATGATGCGCGGCCAGCGTCAGAGCCGTGGCACCTGCGGTTGCGACCACGGGCAGCCGGCGCGTGGTGAATTGTGCGTCGACATAGCCCTTGCTCGCCGCCTGCGTCGCGGCGGTCGGGTCCGCTGGCAGCACCAGCGGGCCGGTCAGCGTGACGGTGCCGGTGGCGCTGATGCGGAAGCGTTCCGCCAGGCTGCCGCCATTGCGGGTCTCCACCACGAAGGCACCGGCTTCGGCGCCCGTCGTCACCGCCTCGCTGATGCCGCCGGCGCGGGCGAATTCGGTCTCCGCCCCGGCCAGGTTGCGGCCGCTGAAGGCGAGCTGCCCCAGCGCGTGTCCCGCCACCGGCGTGGTGGAGGCACGGCGCAGCGTCAGCTTCATCGGCGCCGTCATGTCCGACGGCGCGCCAAGGACGACGCCGCCATTCGGGTTGGCCTCCGGATCGCCGCCGATCGCCAGCGGCGCCAGCGCCCCGGCACCGAGATTCACGCGATACGAGATGGCGCCGTCCTGATTCTCCAGGTCCAGCTCCGCACCGAGCGATTCGGACCTGCGGCGCAGCAGCGCGCTGGTCTGGTCGGCGGACGAGCCCAGCGCCTGAAGCCGGTTGCCGACGAGCGCGATGCGCGCCAGATCCGCAGGCGTCTGTGCCTCGAAGGTGGCGGAGCGGGTGTCGGAGGCGACGACGGAAAGGCTGTCCCCGGTGCTGGCGAGATAGACGCGGGCGGCCGGCAGGTCGCAGGCCACCAGGGTCAGCCCGCCATCGATCACCTCCACCGCGCGGCCGCCGCCATCGCCACCGACCATGACGCCGACGAACTGGTTGTCGCCCTGATTGCTCGCGGCGGAATTCACCATGATCGCGGTGGCCATGCTGCTGATGAAGCCACCGACCCATTTGGTGCGGAAGGCGGTGCCCTGGATCAGCGCCCCGATGGTGAAGGGATCCTTCAGCGATAGCAGGTCATCCACGCTGCAATTGTGCATCTGGATGGATTGCGCGCCGAGACCGAGGTCGAAGCCACGGTCGTAGCCATAGCAGAAGCAGTTGACGAATTCGGCGACATCGCTGTCTTCCACCCGGAAGGCCGTTCCGTTGCGCCGGTTGTTCCAGACGCTGAGCGTGCCGCCACCGGACCAGCTGCCGGAGAAGGCGGGGCCCTGCAGATCGACCCGCGTGGTGTCCACCACGGTGACCATGAAGCGGCCATTCGCCGCCGGCACACCGGTGATGCCGTACATGTTCACCACATCGCCGGTGACCAGCCCATGCGTGGCGGAGGTGGTGATTCGGATCGCGCCGCTGCCGTTGTTGGCAACGGCGGAAACGCTGCGCGTGTACAGCGACGTGCCGCCGATGTTGCCGGTCAGGAACGGCCAGAAATGCACGTCATGGACGCGGGAGATGTCATAGGTGCGGGTCAGGAAGATGCCGTTGCGGTTGTCGCCACGCACCCGGCGCACATTCAGGCGCTGGCTGTTGTCGGACCGGATGGCCAGGTCGAAGCCCAGGATCAGCAGATCCTCCACCATCACGTCGTGATGCGTGCCGGACGCATCGCCAACGGTGATGGCCGTGCCGGCCATGCCGGCGCGCAGATTGACACCGGCGCGCATCGAAGCGGGTGGTGTGCCGAGGCCTTCCCGGATCAGCGCCAGCGCGCGCAGCGCGCCGGCGCGCAGGATCTGCACGGTGCGGGCCGAAGACAGCAGCAGCGTGCCGGGGACGGTGCGGTAATCGGCCGCCAGGCGCTGGCCGCCGGGGAAGGTATTGGGACCTTCCAGGCAAACATTCTCCTTCACCACCAGGTTGGCGCCGGCAACACGGTAGCGGCGCGGGCCGAGGCGGACGGTGCCGCCGCCGCCGGCGGAGGCGGCATCGATCGCGGCCTGGATCGCGGCCGCATCATCGGTCGTGCCATTGCCCACGGCGCCGAAATCCCGGACGTGGAACATGCGCTCGGCATGCACGCCGGCGGTGATCTGGGCGAAGGTGGCGCGGCGCGTCTGCGCCGCGCCACCACTGCCCTGGACGATGGGCGTGATGTCGGCTGCGGCGAGTGCCGCGGCAACCGGCAGGTCTGAGATCTTGGCGTCGGCCATGAGGGGATCGGCTCCGAACGTGCGGGGAAGGGGGAGGGGCGGGTCGCCGGGCGCGGCTCAGACCAGCAGGCGGTTGCCATCCTCGATCAGCAGCGCGCCGCCCGCCTGCAGCAGCAGGCCGAAGGGCAGCGTGACGCTGAAGGCGGGGGAGGTGTCGGCCACCGCGCCGTCGCTGGTGGAGACCACGCGCAGGCGGTAGCCGGTGCCCGGCGCAGGTGCCGGCAGGGCTGCGGTGGCGCTGCCGCCTGTGACGGTGGCCAGCGTCGGGCCGCGCACCACGGCGCCGCCCGCATCGCTGATGCTGAAGGCCACCTGCGCCACCGGCCCGGCCAGCGTGGCGGAGGCCTGCACAATGCCGTTCGAGAGGATGCCGGCCGCGAGCGGGCCGAGGATGACGGTCATCGCAACCGCGGTCGCCGTCTGCGAGACGGAAAAAACCTGCGCACCGCGGATCTGCACGCGGAACGGGGCCTGGGAGCTGTCCAGCACCAGGCCCGCGGCGACGACATCGCCGACGCGCACCGGCAGGAAGGACATGGAATCGGAGGCGAGCATCACGATGATGTCGCCGGTCGCGAGCCGCGCGGCCGCCGGCTCGAAATAGCCCGGCGCCAGCGCATCGGCGCGGCTGTCGGTGGTGCGGTACAGCCACATGGTGAAGCCGGAATTGGTGACCAGCGGCACCAGGGCCGTGTTGACGAAGGGCATGGGCGGGGCTCCGTTCGGACGCGCGGCGGGCAGGGCGCGCGAGAGCGCGTCCCGGGCGGGGTGGGTCTAAGTATTAAAGCCTATGAGATGAGGGGCAGCGCCCGGACATGACCTGGCCGCTTGCGCGCCAGCCAGGGGATTTTCGGGGCCACCAAGGGACAATGCGAAGGTCGCAACTCG
>NZ_JAUYTS010000107.1 GCF_030695085.1 Falsiroseomonas sp.
CAGCAGCGCCCATTTCAGGCCGCCGCCCGAGGATTTGGCCGGCGGCGGCGGTGGCGGCGGCGCAGGGGTCGCGGGGGCGCGGCTGGCGGTCGCGACCATCGTCGCATCATCCAGCCCCGGCAGCTTGCCGGCCCCGGCAAAGCCCGTCCCCGCCGGCTCCGCCGTATCGCCCGCGCTGCGGATCGCCTCGGCGAAGGCGCTCGCGGTGGGGAAGCGGTCATCCGGGCGCTTCGCCAGGGCGCGCGCCACCACCGCATCGAAGCCGCGCGGCGCGCTGACGGCCAATTGGCTCGGCGGCGGCGGCTCGGTGTTCAGCACGCGGTGCATCAGGGCGCTGTAGCCGCCATCGAAGGGCTTCTCGCCGGTCAGCAACTGGTACAGCAGCACGCCCGCGGCCCAGATATCGGCCCGCGCATCCACCGGCTCGCCGCGCAGTTGCTCCGGCGCCATGTAGCTCGGCGTGCCCATCACGGTGCCGACCTGGGTCATGGTCGAGCTTTCGATCCGGGCGATGCCGAAATCCGCGATCTTCACCTGCGGCCCCGCCGGATCAGCGGTGAGCATGATATTGGCGGGCTTGATGTCCCGGTGCACCACGCCGCGGCCGTGCGAATAGGCCAGCGCGCCGAGGATCTGGTCCATCAGCCGGACCACCTGCGCCACCGGCAGGCGCTCCCCGCGGTCCATCACGCCTTTCAGCGTGCCGCCTTCGACCAGCTCCATGACGATCCAGGCGGTGTCGGCATTCTCGCCATAGTCGAAGACGCCGACGATGTTCGGGTGGGAAAGCCGCCCGGCGGCCTGGGCCTCGCGCCGGAAGCGGGCATGCGCCTCGCGCGCCTCCGCATCGTCGCCGGCGGGCAGGCGCACCAGCTTCACGGCGACGCGGCGTTCGATCATGCGGTCGAAGGCGTCGATCACGGTGCCCATGGCACCGGCGCCGAGGGTGCCGCGCGCCTCATACTTGCCCGTCAGCTCGCTCGGCAGCATCAGCCGCTCTCTCCCTGTCGCCGCCAGGCCCGCAGCCCTGGCGCGAAAGCATAGGGCGGGCGGCTTCTTGCAGGAAGCGTCAGACTTCGACGCCGTCGCGGCTCAGCACCACGTCGCAATGCGCCAGGTTCGGCATCTCGGCCGCCGTCACCGGGGTCAGCACGCCCTGGCGCTCGATGCGCTGGCAGCGGAAGCCCAGCGCCGCGATCCAGTTCGCCAGCTCCGCCACATCGCCGCGGGCGGCCAGCATGGCGGGCGACCATTCCATCACCACCACCAGCCTCGGCGAGCGTTCCATGATCTCCTGCGCGCCGAGCAGCACCAGCCCCTCGGTGCCTTCCGAATCCATCCGCAGCAGGTCGAGCACCGGTACATCGGCCAGCGCATCGTCCAGCCTTGTCGCGGGCACGGCGAAGCTTTCGGTATAGCTCGGAGCCGCCACCGGAATCGCCAGATGCGCGCTGCCGGCCTGCGACGGGTCGGCGGCGAAATGCACGTCGCCGGGGGCGTGCAGCACCGCGACCTCGCGCAGCGTCACGCGCCCCTGGAACCGGTTGCTGGCCAGGGTGTTCCGCAGCAGGGGCAGCACCTTGGGATAGGGCTCGAAGGCATGGATATGGCCGGTGGGGCCGACGGCCTCCGCCATCACCAGCGTGTGGAAACCGAGGCTGGCGCCGACCTCGGCCACCTGCATCCCGGGCTTGAGGACGCGGCGCAGCACCGCTTCCACATGCGGCTCCCACGTCCCGCTCAGGATGATCTCCGGCGTCATGCCCGCATCGCCACCGGGCAGGAAGATCTTGCGGCCGAAGTGGGTGAGGGCCAAACCCACCCCATTGCCCAGATAATACCAGTCGCTCCGACGGCGGAGCCGCGCACGCAGCAGGGAAAGCAACTTGTCGAGCATGGAGCCCCGTCCTGGTTCGGACCCCCATCGCACCCAGTCCGCCGCGATGCAACCGTTGCGCGAGGTCACGATCGACCGGCTGGGTTCGGCCGGCGATGGCGTGGTGGAGACGCCGGAGGGGCCGCTTTTCGTCGCCGGGGCGCTGCCGGGTGAACGCATCCTGGCCCGGCCCTTGGGGCGGCGCGGCGAGGGCCAGGCGGCCGAGGTGACGGAGATCCTGCAAGCCAGCCCGGATCGCGTGGCGCCCCCCTGCCCGCATTTCCTGACCGAATGCGGCGCCTGCGCGCTGCAACATTGGGCGATGCCGGCCTATGCGGCATGGAAGCGCGCCCGGCTGGTGGAGGCGCTGGAGCGCGCCGGGCAGCCGGATGCGGTGGTGGCGGAGCTGGTGATCGCGGCGCCGAATACGCGCCGCCGCGCCGATCTGGCGCTGAAGCGGCTGCAGGGCGGCGCGATGGCGCTCGGCTTCCACCAGCGCGGCAGCGCGGCGGTGGCGGATCTGTCCACCTGCCATGTGCTCGACCCCCGGCTTGTGGCGCTGTTCCGGCCGCTGCGCGAATTGCTGCGACGGATGACGGCGTTGAAGCGGGAAGGCTCGGCCGTGCTGAACCTGCTGGATAGTGGCCCGGATCTGCTGCTGCGCACGGATGGGCCGATCGATGCCGCCCAGCGCGCGATGCTGGCGGCCTTCGGCACCGCGCATGGCATTCCGCGCATCGCCTGGGCGCTGAAGGACGGCATCGTGGAGAATGCCGCGCAGGCCGGGCCGGTGTGGCTGGAGCTGTCGGGCGCGGCCGTCGCGCCGGCGCCGGGCGCCTTCCTGCAGGCGGCGCCGGAGGGGGAGGCGGCGATCATCGCGGCGGTCATGGCGGGGCTCGCCTTGCAGAAGCTGCCGGTGCGGGCGCGCATCGCGGATCTCTATGCCGGCATTGGCACCCTGTCCTTCCCGCTTGCCGCCCGTGGCCGCGTCGCGGCCTTTGAGGGGGATGCGGCGGCGGTTGCCGCACTCGATGCCGCGGCGCGCAAGGCGGGCGGCCAGGTGGAGGCGATCCGCCGCGACCTGGCCTATCGCCCGCTGCTGCCGGCGGAGCTGAACAAGTTTGGCGCCGTGGTGCTGGACCCGCCCTATAATGGCGCGGTGGAGCAGGTGGCGCAGATCACCCGCAGCACGGTGCCGGTGGTGGTCTATGTCTCCTGCAACCCGGTGGCGCTGGCGCGCGATGCGGCAACATTGGTCAAGGCCGGCTTCAAGGTGACCTCCGCCGTACCGGTGGACCAGTTCCGCTGGTCGCCGCATCTGGAATCGGTCGTCAGCTTCCGGCGCTGAGGGAACGGCCCGCTCACGAAAGATCGTTGCGCGGGGCGCTGGCCGGGGGGTTGCAACGGCAACCCTTCATCCAACCTCACGCGGGAACGAAGCGGGAGGCTTCCATGGATCGCCGTCACCTGATGCTGGGCGCCGCCGGCGCCCTGGCTGCACCCGCGCTGTGGCGCGCCACGCCCGCCCTCGCCCAGGGCGCCCCGGCCCAGCCTGAACCGCTGGCGCAGGCGCCGGGCTTCTTCCGCTTCCGCCTCGGCGCCCGCACCGTGACCATGCTGCATGATGGCAGCCGCGCCGTCCCGCTGGCGCAGGGCTTCGTGCCGGCGACACCGCTGGCCGAGGTGCAGCGGGTGCTGGCCGAGAGCTTCCTGCCGACCGAGACCATCCGCATCCCCTTCACCCTGACCTGCCTGGAGACGCCAGGCGGCCTGGTGCTGTTCGACACCGGCAATGGCGCGCAGCCGGCCGGCGCCACGGTCGGGCTGCTGGGGGCCAATATGCGGGCGGCGGGGCTGGACCCGGCGCGTGTCACCACCGTGGTGTTCAGCCATTTCCACGGCGACCATGTGAATGGCCTGCTGAACGCCGATGGCAGCGCCGCCTTCCCGAATGCGGAGATCGTGGTGCCGGCCGCCGAATGGGCCTGGTGGAGCGATACCGGCAATGAAAGCCGCAGCCCGGAAGGCCAGCGCGGCACTTTTGCCAATGCGGCGCGGCGCTTCGCCCCCTACCAGGGCAAGGTGCGGCAGATCGCCGATGGGGCGGAGCCGGTGCCGGGCGTGACCGCCATCGCCGCCCATGGCCATACGCCGGGCCACACCATCTACCGGATCGCCGATGGCCAGGACCAGATGATCTTCCTGGCAGACCTGACCAACCGGCCGGAGCTGTTCGCCCGCCGCCCGGATTTCCGCGTCGCCTTCGATTTCGACGGCGCGGCGGCGGAAGCCACGCGGCGGCGGGTGTTCGACATGGTGGCGACGGACCGCATCCGCGTCAGCGGCTACCACTTCCCCTTCCCCGCCACCGGCTACATCGCCAAGGAAGGCGAAGGCTACCGCTTCGTGCCGGCCGATTGGGCCGCTTCCGTCTGAGGGGAATGAGCATGATCGATCGTCGCACCCTGCTGGCCGCCGGCACCGCCGCCGCGCTGGCCCCCGCCCTGCCCGCCGCCGCGCAAAGCCCCGCCATCACCCCGGCCTTCCGGCACGTGATGATCGGCGGCCTGCGCGCCACCGTGGTGAATGACGGCGCCGCCACCCGGCCCGACGCCACCCAGGGCTTCGTGATGAATGCGGAGCCGGCACAGGTGGCGGCGGCCCTGCAGGCCGCCGGCCAGCCCGGCCCGGCGCTGGTGAACCCCTACAACGTCACCATCCTCCGCACGCCCGCCGGGCTGGTGGCGCTCGATGTCGGCACCGGGGCGACGCCGGCGCTGATGGTGAACATGCGCAATGCGGGGCTGGACCCGGCGGAGGTGGTGCTGATCGCCCATACGCATTTCCACGGCGACCATATCGGCGGGCTGCTGGCGGCCGATGGCAGCGCCGCCTTCCCGAATGCGCGCATCGCCGTGCCGGAGATCGAGTGGAATTTCTGGATGGACCCGGCCGAGGAATCCCGCGCCACCCCGGCGCGGCGCCCCGGCTTCGCCAATGCCCGCCGCCGCTTCGCCCCCTATGAGGGCCGCATCACCCGCTTCGCGCCCGGGGCGCAGGTGGCGCCGGGGGTCACCGCCCTCGCCACCCATGGGCATTCGCCCGGGCATGTTTCCTTCCTGGTCGCCGACGGCGCGGCGCAGTTGCTGGTGATCGGCGATGCCGTGACCACGCCGGCCCTCTTCATGGCCAATCCGGAATGGTACCCGGTGTTCGACATGGACCCGACCATGGCGGTGGCCACCCGCAAGCGGCTGCTGGACCAGGTGGCGACGGACCGGATTGCGGTGGTCGGCTACCACTTCCCGATGCCGGCGACCGGCATGGTGGAGCGCGCCGGCAGCGGCTACCGGCTGGTGCCGCTGGCGTAAGGCGCGGCGCCGCCGAGAGTGTGATCGTCTAAGGCGGAATCGCCGAAAGACGTGAATCACACGATAAAACAATAGGGTAGAGTCTGTGAGGCGCTGATGTCTGCGCCTGACAGACTCTAGCGCGCCAGCGCCTCCGGGTTGACGCAGGCGCCCTCCGGCAGCGCCTGCCCGCGCAGGGCGGCCAGGACATGGATCGCGGCGGCCTTCGCGGTGGCGCTGCGGGCGACGGTGGTGGCGGCCCCCATATGCGGGCTGAGCACGGTGTTCGGCGCACCGACCAGCGGGTTGCCGCCAGGCGGCGGTGGTTCCGTGGACAGCACATCGAGGCCGGCGCCGTAGATCCGGCCCTCGCGCAGCACCTCGGCCAGCGCGGCCTCATCGATCAGGCCGCCGCGGCCGGTATTCACCAGGATCGCTTCCGGCCCCAGCAGCGCCAGTTCGGCGGCACCGATCATCTGGCGCGTCCCGGCGCTCAGCGGCGCGTGCAGCGACACCACGTCGGATTGCGCCAGCAGCGCATGCAGCGAGGGTGCCGCGGTGACCGGGGCGATGTCGCCGCGCCGCGCCAGGTTCGGGCTGTAGGCGGAAACCTTCATGCCGATGGCCAGCGCCATCCGCGCCAGGCCCTGCGCGATGCGGCCATAGCCGACCAGGCCGAGCCGCCTGCCATGCAGTTCCAGCCCGATGCGGGTGCGTTCCCAGCCGCCGGCCTGGGTTGCGGCATTGTGGCGGGGGATGTTGCGGGCAACCGCCAGGATCAGGCCCAGGCTGTATTCCGCCACGGATTGCGCATTGGCGCCCACCGCCGTCAGCACCGGGATGCCGCGCGCGGTGGCGGCGGGCACGTCGATCAGGTCGTAGCCGACCGCGGCGCGGGAGATGACGCGCAAGGTCGGGCAACTGGTGATGGCGGCGCCACCGATCGGCAGGAAGCGGGAGATGACGCCCTGCACGGGCTGCGTCGCCAGCTTCCGCTCCAGCTCCGCCCTGCCGCCTTCCGCGGTGACGAAATCCACCTGGCAGCCGGCGTCTTCCAGCAGGGACAGGCCGGCGGGCTCAAGCCGGGGGGCGGTGACCAGGACATGAAAGCTCATAATGTGGGAATCGCCCAGTCCGGCCGGTGGGTCAATACGCTGCCGCAGCCGAACCCGCGCGCCGTGCGCCGCGTTCCAGAAACCCGCCCGACAGCAGGATCCGGCGGCCGTGAAGGGAGGCCAGTCAGCATGGCGCAGCAGCAGGCGAACCAGACCAAGTCCAGCGGTGCCGAGGGCCAGAAGGGCGTGTCGCAGGACACGGTCGGCGCGGGCAAGGACAAGGACCCGAACAATTTCGCGAACAACCCGGCGCGCGCTGCGGAAGCCGGGCGCAAGGGCGGGAAGGCGCGCGGCGGCAAGGGCTGAACTACAGCGCCAGCCGCAACCGGCCCTTGCCGCGCGAGACGCAGGCGGTCATCGACCGTTCGCGTGCGGCCGGGGAGAGGCAGACATCGCGGTGCAGCGGCTGGCCGGATTCCACCGCCACCACGCAACTGCCGCAGGCGCCGTATTCGCAGGCGGCATCCACGCCATGCCCCGCCGCGCGCAGCACCTCCAGCAGGCTGCGATCGACGGGGATGGGCAGGATGGCGCCGGAGGAGGCGATCTCCACCTCGAACGCCTCGCCCTGCTGCGCCTCGGCGCGCGGGATGCCGGCGAAATGCTCGACATGGGTGGTGCCCTCCGGCCAATGCGCCGAGGCTTCCGCGAAACCCTGCAGCATCCGCGCCGGGCCGCAGCAATAGGCGTGGGTGCCGGGGGCGGAATCGGCCAGCAGGCGCGGCAGGTCGAGCCGTTCGGAGATCCAGGGACGCAGGCGGTCGCCGCATTCGGCCTGAAGCTCCGGCAGGAAGGGCGCCTCGGCGGCGCTGCGGGCGCAGAAATGCAGGACGTAATCTGCGCCTGACCGGCGCAGCTCCGGCAGCATGGACAGGAAGGGCGTGATGCCGATGCCGCCCGCCACCAGGATGTGGCGCCGGGCCTCCGCTGCAAGGCCGAATCCCTGCTGCGGATGGCTGGCGAGCAGCCTGGTGCCGATGGCCGCTTCATCATGCAGCCAGGCGCTGCCGCCCTGGCCGGCCGGCTCCCGCAGCACCGCAATCTGCCACAGCTCCGGCTGTTCCGGGTTCGAGGTCAGCGAATAGAGCCGCCGCCTGCCATCCGGCAGCACCAGGATGGTATGCGCCCCGCCACGGAAGGGCGGGAAGGCGGCGCGCTTCGCCGGGCGCAGGGTGATCTGCACCACGGCCGCCGTCACCTGCCGGCGCGCCACCACCTCCACCGCCATCAGCAGCTTCATCCGCTGGTCAGACCGGCTCGATGGCGTCGCCGGGGCGGATGGTGCCGCCCTTGATGATGCGGCAATTCAGGCCGGAGCGGTTCAGCAGCGGGTTGAACAGCGGGCGGCCGAGCAGATCGTCCAGGTATTTGCAGGGCACGTTCAGGCGGCCGCCGAACAGCACCACCTCCCCCACCCGGAAATGCCGGCCGACCAGGTGGTTCAGAGGCACGCCCTGGGTCGTCAGATTGCGGCGGCTTTCATGCGGCTCCAGCGTCAGGCCATGGTCGCGGCGCAGCGCGTCGAGCGTTTCCATCTCGATCAGCGTGCATTGCCGGTCCTCATGCGGCTTGTAGCTGTAGGTGCCGCGGCCGGTGGCGTAGCGGTCGCCCTCGATGCCGACGCCCTCGATCATCCGCGCTTCCGGCAGTTCCTCCATTTCCATGGAGGCCTGCTCGGCGATGTAGGCGGCGATCAGACGGCCGGCCCAGGGGTAGGTTGTTGTCACTTGCGTTTCCCTCTCTCACTCAACCCGCGGTCACGCCCGCCAGCAGCGGACGCCAGCGCGTCACTTCCCGGTCCACAAGTGCCCGGAACTCCGCGCCGGTGCCACCCAGCGGCAGCGTGCCCTGCTGCTGCAGCCGCGCCTGCGTCTCCGGCGCACGCAGCGCCTCGGCGAAGACCTGGTTCAGCCTGGCGAGCACCGGGGCCGGGGTGCCGCGCGGGGCGACGACGCCGGAGGTGGAGCCATTCTCCAGCCCGGGCAAGCCCGCCTCCGCCGCCGTCGGTACATCCGGCAGCAGCCCCACCCGCTCGGGCGAGGCCACCGCATAGGCGCGCAGCGTGCCGGCCTGGATATGGGCGATGACCACCGGCGTCGCTTCCGCCGTCATCGAGACCTGGCCGCCCAGCACGGATTGCACGCTGGCCGAGCCGGAGCGGAAATGCACCTCCAGCAGCTTCGCGCCGGTGGCATTCTGGAAGGCGAGCAGGGTGAGATGCGGCGAGCTGCCGGCGCCGGCCGTGCCATAGCTCAGCGCCTCCGGCTGCGCCTTCGCCGCTGCGATCAGCGCGGCGAGGTCGGCGGCGCCGACGGAGGGGTGCGCCACCAGGATATGCGGCGTGCTGCCAATGCCGATCACCGGCTCGAAATCCCGCGCTGGGTCATAGGGCATGGACGGGTAGATGACCGGGTTGACCGAGAACATGGCGAGCGCGGCCATCAGCAGCGTGTGGCCATCCGGCGCCGCCTTGGCGACGAAATCCCCGGCGATGTTGCCATTCGCGCCGGCCCGGTTCTCCACCACGATCGGTGCGCCGAGGATGGCCGAGGCGCGTTCCGCCACCACGCGCGCCACGAGATCCGTGATGCCGCCGGGGCCGAAGGGCACCACCAGCCGCACCGGGCGGCCGGCAGGAAAACCCTGGGCCTGCGCCAGATTCGGCGCGGCCAGGCCGGCAGTGGCGCCGAGCAGCAGGCGGCGGGAGAGCGGACGGTGCATTGTCATGTCGGTCGGTCCTTCGCGCGGTGATGCCTCTCCGGTTGAGCCCGTGCTAGGCTGTCCGGGTTTCCTGTGTGGAAACAAGTATCCTGAGAGGAAACCGTGCCGTCAACCGAAAACCAGGCGCCCAGGGCAGAGGCGCCGCTCGAAGCGCCGGATGAAGACCAGGCCCGGCTGGCAAGCCGGCTGCGGGCGCAGCGCCTCGCCGCCGGGCTGAGCCTGGCCGGCCTGGCGGCCGCGACCGGGCTGACCAAGGGCTATCTTTCCAAGGTGGAGCGTGGCGTCGGCCAGCCCTCGATCGGCACGGTGTTCCGCATTGCGGAGGCGCTGGGCGTGCCGGTGGGCCAGTTGCTGGCCTCCGGCGGCGCGCGCAGCCAGGTGGCGGATGTGGCGCGGGTCGCGGCGCGGCCAGCCTCCCCGCCGACGGAGGCGCTGCATCTGCGCCCGCTGCTGCCCGGCGGGCCGGGGCGCCTCATCGCGATCGAGATGTGGCCCCCGATGGAAGCGCGGCCGGCGCAGGACCAGTCCACCCATGCGGGGGAGGAATTGCTGCACGTCCTGTCCGGCCGGATGGAGATCCTGTTCGAGACGGAGACGCTGGTGCTGGAATGCGGCGATACGCTGCGCTTCGACGCGCGCCGGCCGCACCGGACGCGATCGCTGGGCGCGGAGCGGGCGCGCGTGCTGGTGGTGCTGGCGGCGGAGGGATAGAGCCAATCCTGCGGATCGTGCCGATCCGCCCTCACGCGCCGGCGCTTCGCTTGGCGGCGCGCCACTTGGCGCGGCGCCCATTTGTGCGCAGGTCAAGGAGGATTGGTTGACGCGGCCCGCCGGCCGGATCAGCCGCGGCGCTTGAAGGTCAGCACCAGCACATCCCGCCAGGCCGGCCGCGCCGGGTCATGCGGCGTGACGGGCGTGACGCCATGCAGGATGCGGTGGTCGTCCAGCAGCACGGCATCCAGCGGATCGGTCAAGGTGAAGGCGCCGAGGCGGCGGCCTTCGGGGGTGGCGATTTCCGTCACGCCCTCATCCACATTCTCCCGCCGCACCAGCAGCACCAGCACCCAATTCACGCCGTCCCGGTGCATGCCTTCCGGCGTCGGGCGGCCGGCCGAATCGGGGGCGGCCTCGATCCGGAACTGATGCGCCTCGACATGCCAATCCTGGCCCGGATCGGCGCGGTCGAAGGCCTGGCGGGCCCATTCGGCGAGGCCGGCGAAGGCGGCGCCCTGGGTGATGGCCTGGGGAATCGGCTCGAAATGGCGCTCGACGCCGCCATTCAGCGGGTTGTGGTCCACCGCCTGGAAATGCGGCGCATCCGCCTCCCGCACCAGGCCCGGCGTGCCGGCGCGGGCGGAGAGCACGGCGTGGCGGCGGCGGCGGTAGCGGCCGCCATCGGCCATGTGCCGGTCGAGCGACATGCCATCCCAGCTCGCGGCAAAGGCGGGAAAATCAGCCAGCGTGGCGGCCGGGATCTGCGCCGCGGTCTCGGCGGCGTGCAGATGGATGAAACCCTCCTCGACCAGCGGAGGCAGCAGCTCGGTCGCGGGATCAGTGCTCATGGGACGATGCTAGGCGCGTCCCGGGCCGGGGGCGATGCGCGAAAATTTCATCCCGGCCCTGCATCGGCGGGGCGGCGGCGTCAGACGTGGAAGCTCTCGCCGCAGCCGCAGCGGCCCTTCTCATTCGGATTGGTGAAGGTGAAGCCGGCGGACATGGCCTTCACCTCGTAATCCATGACGGTGCCGATCAGGAACAGGGTCGCCTTGCGGTCCACGACCACGGTGACGCCCTTATCCGTCACGACCTCATCCCCCGGACCCGGGCCATCGACCCAGGTCAGGTCATAGGCCATGCCGGAGCAGCCCTTGGTCTTCACCGCGACGCGCAGGGTCTTGCCGGCCTCGCCGGTGGCATACAGGCCGCGCAGGCGTTCGGCGGCGGCATCCGACAGGCCCATCAGCGGCGGCAGGGCGCGGCGCGGGCGGGTTTCGGTGGTGGTGCTCATGCCGTGGGCCTCCCTCAATACATGTTCAACGCGAGGCGCGCGTCTTCGCTCATCCGGCTCTGGTCCCAGGGCGGGTCCCAGACGACTTCGACGGTCACATCCGTCACGCCCGGCACGGCGCGCACGGCTTCTTCCGCCTGCGCCGGCAATTCCTGCGCCGAGGGGCAGGAGGGGGTGGTGAGCGTCATCTCCACCTTCACATGGCCATCATCGGCGATCTCGACGGCGTAGATCAGGCCGAGTTCGTAGATATCGACCGGGATTTCCGGGTCGAAGACGGTCTTCAGCACGGAGACCACCGCATCCTCATTCACCCGCACGGGAGGCTCCGAGCCACCTTCGGGGGTCCAGGCACCGTGGACGGGTACTGTCGGCGTTTCACTCACTGCTCGCCTCCTTCGCGCCGCCATCCAGCGCCGCGTTCAGCGTGTGCCAGGCCAGCGTCGCGCATTTCACGCGGCTCGGAAAGTCATGCACGCCGGACAGCGGCGCCAGGCGTTCCATGTCGTCCGCGATGTCGCCGCCGCAATCCGGGCAGACCCCGGTCATCGCCAGGGCCCGGAAATTCTCGCCCATCTGCCGCGCCTGCGCCTGGGTCTTGCCCTTGACGGTATCCGTCATGAGCGAAGCGCTGGCCATGGAGATGGCGCAGCCGCGGCCCTCGAAGGTCGCATCCTCGATATGGCCATCCGGGGCGAGCTTTACGAACAATTCCATGCGGTCGCCGCACATCGGGTTGTCCCCGCGCGCGGTTCGGTCCGCATCGTCCAGCCGCCGGAAATTGCGCGGCTTGCGGCCGTGATCGAGGATGACCTCCTGGTACAGGTCACGCAGGTCATCGAAAAGACCACCACTCATCGAAAGAACTCCCGCGCCTGGTGCAGCGCATCGGCCAGCAGATCGACCTCCGCCGGCGTGGTGTAGAGGCCGAAGGAGGCGCGGCAGGTGCTCTCAACGCCGAACCGCTCATGCAGCGGCTCCGCGCAATGGCGGCCGGAGCGGACGGCGATGCCGGCGCGGTCCAGCAGCGTCGCCACGTCATGCGCATGCGCCGTATCGATCGCGAAGGCGAAGACGCCGCCACGATCCTGCGCGCGGCCGAGCAGGGTCACACCCTCGATCTGCGGCAGGCGGGCCATGGCGCGGTCGACCAAAGCGCGCTCATGCGCCTCGATCGCCGACATGCCGATGGCATTCACGTAGTCGATCGCGGCGTGCAGGCCGATGGCCTCGATGATCGGCGGGGTGCCGGCCTCGAACTTCGCCGGATAGGGCGCCCAGACCGACTTCTCGAAGAACACTTCGGCGATCATGTCGCCGCCGCCGAGGAAGGGGGGCATCGCCTCCTGCAATTCGCCCTTGGCGTAGAGCACGCCGATGCCGGTCGGGCCGTACAGCTTGTGGCCGGTGAAGACGTAGAAATCCGCATCGATCTCGCGCACATCGACGCGGCGATGCACCGCGGCCTGGCTGCCATCGAACAGCACCTTCGCACCCGCCTCATGCGCCATGCGGGCGATCTGCGCGGCCGGTGTGACGGTGCCGAGCACGTTGGACATATGCGTCACCGCGACCAGGCCAACCTTGCCATCGGCCAGCTTCGCCGCGAGGTCGTCGAGGTCCAGCTCACCACTATCGGTGATGCGGCAGACCCGCAGCTCGATCCCCACGGCGTCGCGCGCCATCTGCCAGGGCACGATGTTGGCGTGGTGTTCCATCTCGGAGATCACCACCGCCTGTCCCGGCTTCATCACGCCGCGACCGTAGCTGTGCGCCACCAGATTTATGGCGTTGGTGCTGCTGCCGGTGAAGATGATCTCGCGAACATCGCCGGCGTTGAGGAAGCGCGCCACGGCGCCGCGCGCGGCCTCATAGGCTTCCGTCGCCTGTTCGCTCATGTGGTAGGCGCCGCGATGGACGTTGGCGTAGGCCGTCTCCATCATCCGCACCATCGCGCCGATCACCTGGCGCGGCTTCTGGGCGGAGGCGCCGCTGTCGAGGAAGGTGAAGGGCTTGCCGCGCACCTTCTCCGCCAGGATCGGGAAATCCGCCCGCACCGCATCCAGGTTCAACCTTGGTGCGACATGCCCGTCCATCACGCGACCTCGATCCCGCCCTGGATGCCCTGGCGCTGCCACCAGCCGGTGACGGCGCCCGACAGCGCATCCCTGATTGCCTCATCCGCCACGGCTTCCACTGCCTCCGTCAGGAAGGCCTCGACCAGGATGGCCTTGGCCTGTTCCAGCGGAATGCCGCGGGAGCGCAGGAAGAAAATCTGCTCGGCATCCAGCTCGCCCACCGTGGCGCCGTGGCTGCACTTCACGTCATCGGCGTAGATTTCCAGCTGCGGCTTGCTGTCGATCTCGGCATCCGGGGACAGCAGCAGCGCCTGGTTCATCTGGTAGCCATCGGTCTTCTGCGCGATCTGCCGCACCAGGATCTTGCCCTGGAACACGCCGCGCGACTTGCCGGACAGCACCGTCTTGTAGGTCTGGCGCGACGAGCAATTGGGTGCCGCGTGGTCCAGCGCCGTGGTGGTGTCCGCGTGCTGCCCATCGGCCAGAAGCTGCACGCCGTTCATGTGGCATTCAGCCTTGGGGCCGCACAGCGCCACGTGAATCTCATTGCGCGCCAGCCGCGAGCCGGCATTGAGCGTAAAATTGTCGTAGGTGCCGCCTTCCTGCACGCGGGCATAGACGGTGGACAGGAAGAAGGCGTCGCGGCCTTCCTGCTGCAGCCGGCCATGATTCATCCGCCCGCCTTCGGCGACCTCGATCTCGAAGACCGGGTTGTGCATGTAGCGCGCGGTGGCGGGACCGGCGGCGGTCTCCACCAAAGTGAGGGACGCATTGGCACCGAGCCGCACCAGATGGCGCGGGTGGAAGGCCGGCGCGCGCTCGCTTTCCGTCGCGTAGGAGACCAGTTCCAGCACGCCGGCTTCGACGCCATCCGGCACCGTCACCACCAGCCCATCCTCGAACAGCATGCCGTTCAGCGCGGCCAGCGCCTGCTCCTCCGGCCGCACCAGGGCGCCGAGGCGGGATTCCAATTGCGGCAGGGCCGTGGCCAGGTTCTCCACCGCATAGGCCAGGCCATCGAGCGTCGAGAGATCGGCGCGGAAGCGGCCATCGATGAAGACGGCGCGCGGGTTCGTGGCCGCCGGCAGGGCCAGCGCGTCATCCACCCCGGTCAGCGGTTCGCCGAAGACGCTGGCATTGACCACGGCGAGGTCGGTGTATTTCCACGCCTCAACCCGCCGCGTCGGGAAGCCTTGGGCGCGGAAGGCGGCCGCGCTGCGGTCGCGCAGCGCCTCCACCCACGGCAGCGCCGCGCCGGGCAGCCGCCCGCGCAGCCCTTCGTGCCGGCCCAGGAAGGCAGCCGGGCCGGTGCTGCTCACGGCGGTCATGCCGCGGCAGCCTGGATGGCGCCGTAGCCGGAGGCTTCGAGTTCCTGCGCCAGTTCCGGCCCACCGGATTTGATGATCCGGCCGGCGGACAGCACATGCACGCGGTCCGGCACGATGTGGTTCAGCAGGCGCTGGTAATGGGTGATGACCAGCGCGGAGAAGTCCGGCCCGCGCAGGCTGTTCACCGTATCCGACACCAGCTTCAGCGCATCGATGTCGAGGCCGCTATCGGTCTCGTCCAGCAGCGCCAGCTTCGGCGACAGCAGCGCCATCTGCAGCATCTCGTTGCGCTTCTTCTCGCCGCCGGAGAAGCCGACATTCACCGGCCGCTTCAGCATGTCGTCCGGCATGTTCAGCACCTTCATGCGGGCGCGCGCCAGCTTGAGGAACTGGATCGCGTCGATCTCCGCCTCGCCCTTGGCGCGGCGCACGGCGTTCAGCGCCGTGCGCAGGAAGTTGGCGTTGCCCACGCCGGGCAGTTCCACCGGGGCCTGGAAGGCCAGGAACACGCCGGCCACGGCACGCTCCTCCGGCTCCATCGCCAGCAGGTCGATGTCGCCGAAGGTGACGGAGCCTTCCGTCACCTCATAGCCCTCCCGCCCCGCGAGCACGTAGCTCAGCGTGGATTTGCCGGAGCCGTTGGGGCCCATGACAGCGTGGATCTCGCCCGCCGGAATTTCCAGCGTCAGCCCATTCAGGATGGACTTGCCATCAATGCTGGCGTGCAGGTTTTCGATCTTGAGCATGTTAACCAACCGACCCTTCGAGACTGATCTGCAGCAGCTTCTGCGCTTCCACGGCGAATTCCATCGGCAGCTCCTTCAGCACCTCGCGGCAGAAGCCGTTGACGATCATGCCAACCGCGTCTTCCTGCGACAGGCCGCGGGAGCGGCAGTAGAACAGCTGATCCTCCGCGATGCGGCTGGTGGTGGCTTCGTGTTCCACCTTCGCCGTCATGCAGCGGTTTTCGATATACGGCACGGTATGCGCGCCGCACTGGTCGCCGATCAGCAGGCTGTCGCACTGCGTGAAATTGCGCGCGCCCGTCGCCTTCGGGCTGATCTTCACCAGGCCGCGATAGGTGTTCTGGCCACGGCCAGCGCTGATGCCCTTGCTCACGATGGTGCTGCGCGTGCGCGCACCGATGTGGAACATCTTGGTGCCGGTATCGGCCTGCTGGCGGTTGTTGGTGATCGCCACCGAATAGAACTCACCTACGCTGTCATCACCGATCAACAGGCAGGACGGGTACTTCCAGGTGATGGCGGAACCGGTCTCCACCTGCGTCCAGGACACCTTGCTGCGCTTGCCGCGGCAGGCGGCGCGCTTGGTGACGAAGTTGTAGATGCCGCCCTTGCCCTCCGCATCGCCCGGATACCAGTTCTGGACCGTGCTGTACTTGATGCTGGCGTCATCCAGCGCGACGAGCTCCACCACCGCCGCATGCAGCTGGTTCTCATCGCGCATCGGCGCGGTGCAGCCCTCGAGGTAGCTGACCGTGCTGCCCTCATCGGCGATGATCAGCGTGCGTTCAAACTGCCCCGTGCTCTTCGCATTGATGCGGAAGTAGGTGGACAGCTCCATCGGGCAGCGCACGCCCTTCGGGATGTAGACGAAGCTGCCATCGGTGAAGACGGCGCTGTTCAGCGCGGCGTAGTAGTTGTCGCCCTGCGGCACGACGGAACCGAGATACTGCTTGATCAGCTCGGGATGCGTCTGCACCGCCTCACTGATCGCGCAGAAGATGATGCCGTCCTTCGCCAGCCGCTCCTTGTAGGAGGTGGCGACGGAGACACTGTCGAACACCGCATCCACCGCGATCGGCATGCGCCCGCTATCGGACGGGCTGTCGCCCGCGCCTTCGACGCCGGCCAGGATGGCCTGCTCCTTGAGCGGAATGCCGAGCTTGGCGTAGGTCTTCAGCAGCTCCGGATCGACCTCATCCAGCGACTTCGGGCCCTGCTTCGGCGCGGCGTAGTAATAGGCGTCCTGGAAATCGATCGGCGGATGCGTCACGGCGGCCCAATGCGGCACTTCCATGGTCAGCCAATGGCGATAGGCCTTCAGCCGCCAGTCGAGCAGCCAGGACGGCTCCTTCTTCTTCGCGCTGATGAAGCGAACGATATCCTCGTTCAGCCCCTTGGGCGCGAAGTCCATCTCGATATCGGTCTCGAAGCCCCATTTGTACCCGCCGTCATTGACGGCCTGGACGGCTTCGATGGTTTCGGTAACGGCTGCCATGAGGCTGATCCTACTCGGCGACGAGAACAGGCACGGGATGGGCACGGCGGATGACGGGCGGGGAGGCGATCTCGCTGACCATGATGGCGGACAAGGCGCCCTTGATGGCCGCGTTCACCGGGTCCCACCGCCCGCGGACGGGGCAGGTGTGCTCCGCCTCGCAGAGGCCGAATCCGCCATCGACGCAGGCCGTCAGCGCGATCGGGCCGTCCACCGCCACGATCACCTCGGACAGTCCGAGGGAGGCCAGCGGGCGCAGCAGGCGGTAGCCGCCGCGGGCGCCACGCAGCCCCTCGACCAGCCCGGCCTGGGACAGCATTTTCAACACCTTGGCCACCGTGGGCTCGGCGATGCCGGTGCCGGCGGCGAGGCCGGGCGCGGTCTGCACCCCGCCCTCAGCCTCCAGCCGGGACAGCACCACCACGGCGTAGTCGGTGAATTTCGAAACCCGCAACACCCGGCGAAAACTCCCTGGTCGTTGAAAGGGGACCCGTTGGGTCCGGATTGCAGATGCGCTCGACCCCTCGCACTGTCAAGGCGGGGGCGGCTTGCGGCGGGGGGATTCGGGCGGCACGATCCGGGCTTCGCAGACTGGGATACCGAAGCCATGCCGACGCTGCAGACCGATGATGGGGTAAGCCTGCATTATGAGGAGGCCGGCAGCGGCACCCCCATGGTTTTCGTGCATGAATATGCCGGCGACCATCGGTCCTGGGAGGCGCAGATGCGCTTCTTCTCCCGACGCTATCGCTGCATCACCTATGCGGCGCGAGGCTATACCCCCT
>NZ_JAUYTS010000111.1 GCF_030695085.1 Falsiroseomonas sp.
GATCGGCGGGCTCGGCGGCGGCACGGCACTGGGCCAGAATCTCAACCCGCTGCGCCGCCTGCTGGCCGAGGCGGTGGATTTCGAGCGCCTGCGCGCCGCCGACGCGCCGCGGCTGTTCCTCTCGGCGACCGACGTCGCGACCGGCGCCTTGCGTGTCTTCCGCAACGCCGACCTGACGCCCGAGGCTGTGCTGGCCTCGGCCTGCCTGCCGCATCTGTTCCGCGCCGTCGAGATCGACGGCCGCGCCTACTGGGATGGCGGCTACCTGGCCAATCCGCCGCTGGCGCCGCTGATCGCCGAAGCCGACGCGAGCGACCTGCTGATCGTCCAGCTCACCCCGCAGGAACGGCGCGAGGCGCCGCGCGGCGCCGCCGCGACCGCGGAGCGGCTGAACGAGATCGTCTTCAACGCGAGCCTGGTGAACGAACTGCGGGCGATCGCCGCGCTCCAGCGCGCGCTGGCAGAGGGCGGCGGGGCGGGTGCCGGCGCCGAGCCGCTGTTCAACCGGCTCGGCTCGCTGCGGCTGCACCGGATCAGCGCCGACGAAAGCGTCTTCGCGCCCGGCGACAGGGCGCGCCTGCCCGAGTGGTCCTATCTGCAGTGCCTGCACCAGCAGGGCTTCGATGCCGCCGGCGCCTGGCTCGCGCGCCACCGCGCCGATCTCGGCCGGCGCGCCACGCTGGCCGTCCCGCCCGACGCCGGAATGCTGCCTTGAGCGGCATCCTCGGCATCCTCGCCGCGCTGGCGCTGCTGATCCTGCTCGCCTATCGCGGGGTCAGCGTGCTGGTCGCCGCCCCGCTCGCCGCCCTGGCCGCGGTGCTGGCGGCGGGCGCGCCGGCGCTGGCCTCGCTCACCCATGTCATGATGCCCGCGCTCGGCGGCTTCCTCGCGCAGTTCCTCGCGCTGTTCGTGCTCGGCGCCATCTTCGGCAAGCTGATGGAGGAGACCGGCGCGGCGCGCGCCCTGGCCGCGGCGCTGGCGGCGCGGCTCGGCCCGGCCAACGCCATCCCGGCGGTGGTGCTGGCCTGCGCGGCGCTGACCTATGGCGGGGTGTCGCTGTTCGTCGTCGCCTTCGCGGTGCAGCCGCTGGCCGCGGAGCTGTTCGCCCGCGCCCGCCTGCCGCGCGCGCTGATTCCGGCGACCATCGCGCTCGGCGCCTTCACCTTCACCATGACGGCGCTGCCCGGCACGCCGGCGATCCAGAACGCCATCCCGATGCCGTTCTTCGGCACCACCGCCTTCGCCGCCCCCGGGCTCGGGCTGATCGGCGGCGCGGTGATGCTGGGCTTCGGCCTCGCCTGGCTGCTGTGGCGGGCGCGGCGCGGCCGCTTCGCCGCCGATGCGCCGGAGCCGCCGCCGCCCGCGCCGGCGCGGCTGCGCGAGATGGCGCAGGGCGAGGGCTTCGACATCGCCGAGGCGCTGCGCGATGGCGCGCCTGCCGCACCGGCGCCGCCGCTGGCACTGGCCGCTGCGCCGATCCTGCTGGTGGTCGCGTTGAACGGCGTCTTCGCCGGCCTGGTCCTGCCCGCCCTGCTGGCCGGGCAGCCGGCCGATCCGCGCCTGGGCGCGACGGATCCGGCGAACCTGATCGGGTATTGGGCGATCCTGCTCGCGCTCGCCGCCACCATCGTGCTGACCGTGCTGGCCAATCTCCGCCGCCTGCCGCGGCTGACCGAGACCCTTGGCGCCGGCGCCAACGCCGCGGCGATCCCGGCGCTCAATACGGCGGTGCTGGTGGGTTTCGGCGCCGTGGTCGCCTCGCTGCCGGCCTTCGGGCTGGTGCGCGACGCGGTGCTCGGCATCGCGCCGGGCAATCCGCTGATCTCGCTCTCGATCGCGGTGAACATCCTGGCCGGCATCACCGGCTCCGCCTCGGGCGGGATGAGCATCGCGCTCGGCACCATGGGCGAGACCTATCTCGCGCGCGGGCTCGCCGCCGGCATCGCGCCGGAAGTGCTGCACCGGGTGACCGCCATCGCCACCGGCGGGCTCGATGCGCTGCCGCACAGCGGCGCGGTGGTCACGCTGCTGGCGATCTGCCGGCTGACCCACCGCGAAGCCTATGCCGACATCTTCGCCGTCGCCTGCGCCGGGCCGATCCTGGCGCTGGTGGTCGTGCTCGTCCTCGCCGGGCGGTTCGGCGCGTTCTGAGCGCGGCCCACGTCACGCCGCCGGCCAGATCGACCAGACATACAACGCGTAGAGCGCGAGCAGCCCCGCGCCCTCCCGGCGGCCGATCCGCCAACCGGTCCGCGCCACCAGCAGCAGCAGCAAGGACACGCCGAGCATCACCCAGCCATCGTAGGCGACGATCGCCGCGGGTATGGGCGTGGGCGCGATCAGCGCCGTCGCCCCGCCGATGCCGAGGATGTTGTAGATGTTGGAGCCGAGCACGTTGCCCAGCGCCACATCGGCGTGGCGGCGCAGCGCGGCGATCACCGAGGTCACCAGTTCGGGCAGCGAGGTGCCGATCGCGACGATGGTCAGCCCGATCACCGTCTCCGACACGCCGAGCCCGCGCGCGAGCGCAACCGCGCCGTCCACAAGCAGGCCGCCGCCGAGCACCACCAACGCGAGCCCGCCGAAGGCGAAGCCGGCCGAGACCGCAACCCCCTTCCACCCAGCTCCCGGTGCCGAGGCGTTGGTCGCGTGCACGCCGCTCCGGTGGACATCCTCGAAGGCGACAGCCTTCTCGTAGGCGGCGGTGTGGTCTGGTTCGCCGCGGCTCTCCGCGCGCCAAGCGTAGGCGATGTAGGCGACCAGCCCGGCCAGGAACAGCGTGCCCACGGCGCGGTCGAGCATGCCGAAGACGCCGACGCCGGCGAAGGCCAGCGCCACCGCCGCGCCGATCGTGCCGTCGCGGCGCAGCGCCCCGCGCCCGACGGCGATCGGCGTGATCAGCGCGGCGATGCCCAGGATCACCAGGATGTTGGCGATGTTGGAGCCGACTATGTTGCCCACCGCGATCCCCGGCGAGCCGGCCAGCGAGGCCTTCACGCTGGTCACCAGCTCGGGCGTCGAGGTGCCGAAGCCGACCAGGGTGAGGCCGATCAGCAGCGGCGAGATGCCCATTCTTTCGGCGATCTGCACAGCGCCGCGCACGAACAGCTCCCCGCCCACCACCAGCAGGACAAGGCCGCCTACGATCAGAAGAGCGTCATGCATGAGTGGTCCTAAGTGTGCAGGTGGCGCCCGCCAGGCGGCGGAAAGATCAGGCTAGCGGAGTCTGAACCGGTTCGCCCGCTCGAGTCACCCGCGGGGAGCTGTTTCGCACGCGAGCCGCCGGGAGGCGAGTGGCCCCGCCGACCGCCTGCGTTCCTGTTTTGGCGAGCGTGCAGGCCGGGGCGTAACCGCCACTGGCCGCCCGACGAACGCCACGGGAACCCGATCCACCGGAGAACCCCATGCTGCGCCGTCTCACCCTCGCCACTCTCGCCGCCCTGCCGCTGTTCGCTGCCGCGCCGGCGCGCGCCGCGGAGCGCCAGCCCTTCACCGATGCGGCCTTCGCTGCGGCGCAGGAGGCCGGGCGCCCGATCCTGATCGAGGTGACCGCCCCCTGGTGCCCGACCTGCCGCGCGCAGAAGCCGCATGTGGACGCCGTCGCCGCCGATCCGCGCATGCGCGAGGCGGTGCTGCTCTCGATCGGCTTCGACAGCCAGAAGGACGCACTGCGTCGGCTGAACGTGCGCAGCCAGTCCACCCTGATCGCGCTGCGCGGGCGCGAGGAGCGCGGGCGCGCGACCGGCATCACCGATGGCGCGGCCATTCGCGACCTGCTGCTGCGCGCGCTGTAGCGCGCCGATGGTCTCGCTGCTGCTGGCGGGGCTGGCGGGGATGCTCGCCAGCCTCTCTCCCTGCGTGCTGCCGATCCTGCCGATCGTGCTGGCGGCGGCCGGCGCCGAGCATCGCCTCGGGCCGCTGGCGCTGGCCGGTGGCCTCGCGCTGAGTTTTGCGGGTGCGGGGATGCTGCTCGGCCTCGCCGGCTTCGCGCTCGGGCTGGAGGGCGAGGTGCTGCGCGTCGGCGCCGCCGTGCTGATGCTGCTGGCCGGGGCGGCGCTGCTGATGTCGTCGGTGGCGGCCCGGCTGTCGGCGGCGGCGGAGCACGCGCTGCGGCCCATCACCGCCCATGCCGCGCGGATGTCGGCGCGCGGCATCGGCAGGCAGTTCGCGCTCGGCGCCGTGCTCGGCCTGGCCTGGGCGCCCTGCACCGGGCCGGCGCTGGGCGCCGCGGTCGCGCTCTCGGCGCAGGCCGCGACGGCGCCGCAGGCGGCGGCGACGATGCTCGCCTTCGCGATCGGCGCCGCGCTGCCGCTGGTCGCGCTGGGCTATGCGGCACGCGGATCGGTGCCGGCGCTGAGGCGCCGGCTGGGCGGCGCGGGCGGGGCAATCCGCCCGGTGCTGGGTGGTGCGCTCGCGCTATTCGGGGTGCTGGTGCTCACCGGCCTCGACAAGCGGATCGAGGCCGTGGTGACCGCGGCACTCCCTGACGCTTGGGTGGACATGATCGTGCGGTTCTGATCGCGCGCGGCAGCGCCCCCGGTCGGCGTCGGCACGCGGGCGAGCGGGGCCGGATGGCGCCGCGGAGCGCCATCGAGCACCTAACAGCCGGAGACCTTTCGCGCGGGCTCTGCCGGGCAAAGCGGCCCCTCGAGGGATACTCGAGGAGAGCGGCATCTGTCGAGGGGCGGGATGCCGCTGCGGCACGGGCCGGTCAGGATGGCGTGCCGCTTTTCCCGCCCGTGGATGCGGGGCGCGCGAGGCCCCCAGGCGGGGTCGGCATGGCCTCGATGGCCGGCGCGGGCATGGCGGCGGCGTGCTTCGCCAGGATGGGCAAGCCGCCGTCCTCGTCGATGGACTGGCGCGGCAGCACGCCGGCCAGCGCATCGGCGCTGCCGGGCCACAGCGGCGCGCCGCCGATATAGGCCGCACGCCCCAGCGCATGCGAGGAGATCGGCACCGTCACCAGCAGGAACAGCACGATCAGGCCGACGCGCAGCCAGGCATCGGCGCCGCCGAAGGCGAGCCCGGCGCCGGCCAGCATCAGCCCGGCGCCCACCACGCCCGCCTTGGTGGCGGCGTGCATCCGCAGGAAGGCATCGGGCAGGCGCGCCACGCCGATCGCCGCGATCAGCGCGATGGCGGCGCCGAGCACCAGCAGCAGGGCGGCCAGGATCTCAGTCATCGCGCGCCTCCGGCGGGCGCGAGGCGCGGGTGATGAAGGCGGCGACGCCGACGGCGCCGACGAAGCCCACCAGCCCGAGGCCGAGCGCGATGTCGAGCAGCGCGAGATGCCCGCCGGCCACCGCCGCCAGCGTGGTGACGCCGACCGCGAGCAGGCCGAGCAGGTCCATCGCCACCGCGCGGTCGGCGATGCCCGGGCCGCGCAGCATCCGCCAGCCGGTGAGCGCCACCGCGGCGGCGAGCAGCAGCGCCGAGAGCGCGAGGGCCGCGCCCATCAGGGTCATGGCAGCACGCGCATCGCCGGCGCCTCCAGCCGCTCGGCGATGGAGGCCCGCACCGCGTCGGGGTCGGCCGCGTCCATCGCGTGGACATACATCACCTTGCGGTCGCGCGAGACATGCAGCGCCGTGGTGCCGGGGGTGAGCGTCACCATGTGGGCGAGCAGCGTGACGCCGGCCGCCGAGCGCAGCCGGAGCGGCACCGCGACGATCCCCGGCCGCAGTTCGAGCCGCGGCGAGAGCGTGGCGCGCATCACCGCGGCGGCCGAGAGCAGCAATTCGCGCAGGAACAGCGCCGCGAGCCACAGCCAGGCGAGGAGGTTCCAGGGGCGCGGCCGGCTCACGGGCGGGCTCCGAGCACGGCGGCGATTATAGGCCTCGCGGTTCGTGAGCTGTTCGCCGGCAGCCAGCGCATAGGCGGCGAAGGGCTCGGCCCACAGCCCGATGCCGAGGGTGACCAGCGCCAGCACGGCGACGGGGCCGAGCAGCAGCCAGCGCTCGCGCCCGGCCAGCGCGACCACCGCGGCGCCCGCCGGCGGCTCCTTCCAGAACGCCTCGATCCAGATCTTGAGCATCGAGTAGAGGGTGAGGATGCCGGTGCCGAGCGCCACCGCGGCGAGCACGTACCAGCCCGCGTCGAAGCCCGACTTCACCACCATGAACTTGGCCCAGAAGCCCGACAGCGGCGGCAGCCCGGCGAGCGACAGGGCCGGGATCGCGAACAGGATGCCGAGCCAGGGGTCGCGCCGCCACAGCCCGCCGAGCGCAGCCAGCGAGAAGCTGCCGCCGGCGCGGCGGATCGCGCCCGCCACCAGGAACAGGTTCGCCTTCACGATGATGTGGTGGATGATGTAGAACACCGCGCCGGCGACCGCGAAGGGCGTGGCCACCGCCAGGCCCACGATCATGTAGCCGATCTGGCTGATGATGTGGAAGGACAGGATGCGCCGGAGATCCCAGTGCGCCGCCGCGCCCAGCACGCCCACCACCATGGTGCCGGCCGCCACCGCCCAGAGCAGCGGCGCCATCCAGTCCTGCCCCGCCGGGAAGACTAGCGTGACCGCGCGGATCATCGCATAGACACCGACCTTGGTGAGCAGCCCGGCGAAGATGGCCGCGACCGGTGCGGCCGCCGTGTGGTAGGAGGCCGGCAGCCAGAAGAACAGCGGGAACACCGCCGCCTTGGCGCCGAAGGCGGCGAGCAGCAGGAAGGCCACCGCCGCCGCCGCGCCCTGGTTCGGCACCTCGGGCATCCGCCGCGCCATGTCGGCGAGGTTGAGCGTGCCGGTGAGGCCATAGGCGAGGCCGACGGCGATCAGGAACACCGTCGTCGCCACCAGGTTCAGCACCGCGTATTTCACCGCCGCGTCGAGCTGCGCGCGCCCGCCGCCCAGCACGAGCAGGCCGAAGGAGGCGATCAGCATCACCTCGAACCAGACATAGAGGTTGAACAGGTCGCCGGCCAGGAAGGCGCCCGCCACGCCGAGCACCAGCGCCGCGAGCAGCGGGTGCCACAGCCCTTCCTCGGCGCGCACGCCAGGGTCGGCATGGGCCTGGACGGCGGTCACGGCATAGATCAGCGCGGTGATGGCGACCATCGCGGAGGAGAACAGGTCGGCCACCAGCGTGATGCCGAAGGGCGCCGCCCAGTCGCCCATCTGGGTCGCGATCACGCCGCGGCGGACCACCTCTGCGACCAGCGCGCCGGCGGCCAGCAGCATCGCGGCGGCGGCGCTGCCGGTGACCAGGCGCTGCGCGCGCGCCCGCCCGCGCAGCGCCGCGGACAGCGCGCAGGCGATCAGCGGGACCAGCACCGGCAGCGCCAGCAGCCAGTCGGCGCGCGAGGCGATCATGGCCGCGCCTCCGCCTCGGCGGCGGCCTCCTTGTCGGTGCTGGGCAGCGCCGGCGGTTCGGCGCGGCGCAGCGTCTCGGGGTCGAGCGTGCCCTCGGCCCGCCAGGTTGCCCAGGCCAGCACCATGACGAAGGCCGTGAGGGCGAATGAGATCACGATGGCGGTGAGCACCAGCGCCTGGGGCAGCGGGTTGGAGGCGCCGGCGGCGAGCGCCTGGGCGCCGCGCTCGACCAGCGGCGGCGCCGTGCCGGCCACGCGCCCGGCGGCGATGATCGACAGGTTCGCGGCGTTGCCGAGCAGCATCAGCCCGAGGATCACGCGCGGCAGCGAGCGCGCCAGCAGCATGTAGCAGGCGGCGGCCAGCAGCAGGCCGAACAGCAGGGCGAGCAGCGTTTCCATCTTAGAGCCGCCCCGCCCGTGCGAACCGTGCCGCCTTCATGCCGCGTCCTCGCCCAGGAAGGGCAGCACGAAGGCCAGCGCGAAGCCCAGCACCACGAGATAGACGCCGATGTCGAAGGGGATCGCGGTGCCGATCGGCAGGCCCTCCATCCACTGGTGCGTCAGCAGCGGTTCGGCGTGCAGCAGCAGCGCCGGCAGGCCGGAGCCGGCGGCCAGCAGCAGCCCGATGCCGCCCCAGGCCAGCGGGTCGAGCCGCAGCACGCGCCGCGTCGCCGGGGGGCCCCGCGCCAGGGCGTGGAAGACGAAGCCGAGCGCGCCGATCAGCCCGCCGATGAACCCGCCGCCCGGCTCGTTGTGGCCGCGCAGCAGCACGAAGACCGACAGCGCGACGCAGGCCCACAGCACGTAGCGCGCCGAGGCGCGCAGGATCAGGCTGTCCAGCATCAGCCCGGCTTCCCGGTCCGGCGCAGCAGCACCGTGGCGGCAAGTGCTGCGATCAGCAGCACCGCGATCTCGCCCAGCGTATCGAGCGCCCGGAAATCCACGATGATGACATTGACGACGTTGCGGCCTTTCGCCTCCGGCACGGCGGCCTTACCCATCCATTCGGTGATGAAGGGGTCGAAGGGCACCGACAGCACTGCGAGCAGGATGGCGGTGCCGGCCGCGCCCACGCCGGCGGCGAGCAGCGCGTCGCGCCGGCGCTCCGGCGCGCGCCGCGCGTCCGGCGCGTGGAAGGGCAGCCGCGCCAGAATCGCGACCAGCAGCACGATGGCCAGGATCTCGACGGTGAACTGGGTGAAGGCGAGGTCGGCCGCGCCCAGCGTCAGGAACAGGATGCCGACGCCGAAACCGACGAGTGCTGCCGCCATCACCTGGCCGAACAGCGCACGCAGCCGGCAGGCGGCCAGCGCGCCGGCGAGGATGACGGCCGCGAGCGCGAGTTGTGCCGGCCCGGCCCACGGACCGGGCAGCGGCAGCGCGAGCCCCCCGCGAGCCACCAGAACCAGCGCCGCGCCGGCGAAGACCAATGCGAGGTTCGCCGCCAGGTAGCCGCGCAGGCTGCCGCCCTGCACCCGGCGCGTGAGCGCCACGGCGACGGCCGAGACGGCGCGCATCGCGCGGCCATAGCCGGCGTCCGGACCGTAGGTGTCGAGCCAGGTCTGGCCAGCCAGCGTGGGCTGCAGGCGCCGCCAGCCCAGGAACATCAGCAGGCCGAGGCCGAGCGCGGCGAAGGACATGGTCATCACCACCGTGCCGCCCTGTTTCTCGCCGAGTGCGATGCCCGTCGGCCGGCCGAGGATGGCGCCGGCCGCAGGCTCGATGATGGCGGCTGAGATGAGGTGCGGCGCCATGCCGAACACGAGCCCGAGCGTTGCCAGAACGATCGGCGCCACAAGCAGCGCAACCGCCGGGTCCTTCGCGACGCCCCCGGTTTCCATCGGCTTGCCCATGAATGGCCGGGCCGCCACCACGCCCGCCACCACCACCATCGCCGCGTTCACCAGCAGCGCGACCGCCGGCAGCAGCCTCGGCACGCCGAGCTGCACGGTGAACAGCAGGTCCTTTGCGAAGGCGCCGATGAAGCCCGGCGCACCCGCCATGGAGAGCCCCGCCAGCAGCGCCGCGGCCGCGGTGATGGGCATGCGGCGGCCCAGGCCGCGCAGCTGCATCGCGTCCCGCGTGCCGGCCTTCTTGTCCACGATGCCGGCGATCAGGAAAAGACTCGCCTTGTAAAGCGCATGGACCAGCAGGAAGACGACCGCGGCGGTCGCGGCGAGCGGGTCCTCGATGCCGATTAACGCGACCAGCGTGCCGAGCGCCACCACAGTGGACCAGGCGAGCTTGCGCTTGAGGTCGCGCTCGCGCAGCGCCAGCACCGCGCCCGCCAGCATGGTGGCGGTGCCGACGCCGATGAGCAGCCCCTGCCACAGCGCCAGCGCCTCGAAGGCGGGATTCAGCCGCGCCAGCAGATAGACCCCGAGCTTCACCATGGTGGCCGAATGCAGATAGGCCGAGACCGGCGAGGGTGCGACCATGGCGTTGGGCAGCCAGAAATGCAGCGGCCACTGCGCGCTCTTGGCGAAGCAACCGATTGCGATCAGCACCACGATCCAGGGCGCCGCCGGATGTGCGGCGAGGGTGCTGCCCTGCGCCAGGATGGCGGAAATGCGGAAGGTGCCGGCGGCATCCCCCAGCAGCAGGAGCCCTGCGAGCATGGCGAGGCCGCCGGCCACCGTCACCATCAGCCCCTGCTGCGCGGCACGGCGCGCCTCGGCGCGATGGGCGTCGAAGCCGATCAGCATGAAGGAGGCGAGGCTGGTGAGTTCCCAGAAGGCGAACAGCAGCAGCAGGTCGTCGGCCAGAACCGCGCCCAGCATCGCCGCCATGAACAGCGTGAGCACCGCGAGGAAGCGGTGCAGCAGCGGGTGCCCTTCAAGATAGGCGGCAGCGTAGAGGAACACGCCGGCACCGATGCCGGCGATCAGCAGCGCGAAAAGGCGCGACAGGCCGTCGAGGCGGAAAGCGAGCTCTACGCCGAGCGTCGGGATCCAAGGCAGGCTGAACATGGCCCCGTCGGGGGTCGTGAGGACCAGCAGGAACAGCGCCGCCGGGAGCGCGGCGAGCCAGGGCGCCATGACGGGGGCACGGCGCAGCCCCCAGCCAACCAGCGGGACGCAGGCCAGGGCAAGGAGCGGAATGGCGGGCAGCGCGAGCATGCCGCCTGTTTGCAGGCTTCGCACCGGCAGGTAAAGGACGCACCGCGATACGAAGCCATGCGGATGCCGCTTCTGCTTTCGAACGGCGCTGGCGCCGGAACGTGGGGATATGTGCGGGTTCCGAAAACTTCGCCCCGTGACGACGGCCCCCGTGATGGGCCCAGTCCTCGCGGTCCTCTTCCGCACGACGGATGACCGGCGCTAACGCGTCCCGAGGTCGAGAACCATCTGGGTCCAACGCAGCCAGATGCCACGCAAGCACAGGTCGAGCGAGGCTGTCTCCGCTTGGCGCTTCTCCCTTTGCGGCGGTTGCGCCTTGACGCTTGCGGCTTGTCGCTTGGAGACGCGCCCCGGCCTGACGCACGGGGCGGCCGGAGGCCCACGCCGTCTCGCCGTGGTTCTGCAACACCTGTGGGCTGACTGCAACGGCCGCCTCGCTCGTGACGTCAATCGGTTCATTGCAGGATCGCCACCGCCATCGTCGGAATGTCCATGATGCTCACCGTGCGCCGGCGCCCGCCCGCAAAACCCGTAGCTCGAATTCGAACTTCCCGGACGCGCTGTTGGATCGGGTTGAGGTCGCCACTCGCCTGCCGTCATGCGCCACGCCACTACGCGACCGTCGTGCTTGTTGAACCCGCCCCTACCTGCCGCTCTCTAATCGTCCCCGCCCGCTTCGGCGCCTCCGCCGCGGCATCACCACGGGGACCGCATGTCGCTGCACCCGCTCAAGGCCGAGACGACCGCCCGGGGCGCGCGGATGCTGCGCACGGCCTTCGGTCCCGGCATCGCGGCGTGGCTGGAGGACCCGGCCGTCGTCGAGGTGATGCTGAACCCCGACGGCCGTCTCTGGATCGACCGTCTCTCGAACGGCCTCGCCGACACCGGCCAACGCCTGGCCTTCCCCGATGGCGAGCGCATCATCCGCCTCGTCGCGCACCATGTCGGCGCCGAGGTGCATGCGGACCGCCCCTGCGTCTCGGCGGAGCTGCCCGAGACGGGTGAGCGCTTCGAAGGCCTGCTGCCACCCGTCGTCGCAGCCCCCGCCTTCTCGATCCGCAAGCCTGCTGTCGCGGTGTTCACGCTCGAGGACTACGTCGCCGCCGGCATCATGACGGTCGGGCAGGCCGCCGCGCTGCGCTGCGCCGTCGCGGAGCGCCGCAACATCCTGGTCGCGGGCGGCACCTCCACCGGCAAGACCACGCTGACCAACGCCCTGCTCGCCGAGGTGGCCCGCGAGGGCGGCCGTGTCGTGCTGATCGAGGACACGCGCGAACTCCAGTGCCAAGCGCCGAACCTGGTCGCGCTGCGCACCAAGGATGGCGTCGTCACCCTCTCGGAACTCGTCCGCCGCGCGCTGCGCCTGCGCCCCGACCGCATTCCCATCGGGGAGGTGCGCGGCGCCGAGGCGCTCGACCTCCTCAAGGCCTGGGGCACCGGCCATCCCGGCGGCATCGGCACCATCCACGCAGGGAGCGCCCTTGGCGCGCTGCGCCGGCTCGAGCAGCTGATCCAGGAAGCCGTCGTCACTGTCCCGCGGGCGCTGATCGCCGAGACAATCGACGTCATCGCCGTGCTCGCCGGTCGCGGCGCCGGCCGCCGCCTCGTCGAGCTCGCCCAGGTCCGCGGCCTGACCGCAGCCGGCGACTACGACCTCACCCCCACAGGAGACACACCATGACGCCCACGCTGCGCACGCGCCTCGCCGGCGCGGCCGCCTTCGCACTCTGCCTCGCCCTCGCCGCGCCCGCCCACGCCGCGGGCTCCAACATGCCCTGGGAGCAGCCGCTGCAGCAGGTGCTGGAATCCATCGAGGGTCCCGTCGCCAAGATCATCGCGGTGATCATCATCATCGTGACGGGCCTGACGCTGGCCTTCGGGGACACCTCGGGCGGCTTCCGGCGGCTGGTGCAGATCGTCTTCGGGATCTCGATCGCCTTCGCGGCATCGAGCTTCTTCCTGTCCTTCTTCCAGTTCGGCGGCGGGGCGCTGATCTGATGGCCGCGCCGGCCGATCCCTTCCCGGGCTTCTCGGCACCGGTGCATCGCGCGCTGATCGAGCCGATCCTGCTCGCCGGCGCGCCGCGCGCGGTCGCCATCGCCAACGGCACGCTCGCCGCGGCAATTGGCCTCGGCCTGCGACTCTGGGTCGCGGGCGTGCTGATCTGGCTGGTCGGCCACCTCGCCGCCGTCTGGGCGGCGCGGCGGGATGCGCAGTTCGTCGAGGTGGCGCGCCGGCATCTGCGCTATCCGGCCTGGCTGCGCGCGTGAGGCGGCGATGCTGAACCTCGCCGAATACCGCCGGAAGCCCCAGACGCTCGCCGACTTCCTGCCCTGGGCCGCCCTGGTGGCACCCGGCGTCGTGCTCAACAAGGACGGTTCCTTCCAGCGCAGCGCCCGCTTCCGCGGCCCCGACTTGGACAGCGCCACGCCGGCCGAGCTCGCGGCTACCGCCGCGCGGCTGAATGGCGCGCTGCGGCGGCTCGGCTCGGGCTGGGCGATCTTCGCAGAGGCGCAGCGCATCCCGGCGCGGGGATACCCCGGCAGTACATTCCCCGACCCGGTCTCGGCCCTGGTCGACGCCGAACGCCGCGCCCAGTTCGAAGAGGCCGGCGCGCATTTCGAGAGCCGCTACACCCTCACCTTCGCTTGGCTGCCGCCCGCCGATGACGCGGCCCGTGCCGAGGGCTGGCTCTACGAGGGCACGCAGGGCATCGACGCCGCGAGCGGCCGGGAGGCGCTGCGCGGCTTCATCGACCGGACCGACCGCGTGCTCGACCAGATCGAGGCCTTCGTGCCGGAGGCGCGTTGGCTTGACGACGCCGAGACGCTGACCTTCCTGCACTCGACGGTCTCCACCCGCCGCCACCTGGTCCGCATGCCCGAGACGCCGATGCATCTCGACGCACTGCTCGCCGACCAGCCGCTGGTGGGCGGCCTCGCGCCGCTGCTCGGCGAAGCGCATCTGCGCGTCCTCACCATCATCGGCTTCCCGAGCGCAACGTTCCCCGGGATCCTCGACGAGCTGAACGCGCTCGCCTTCGAGTATCGCTGGTGCACCCGCGCCATCTGCCTCGACCGGACGGACGCGCAGAAATTGCTGACGCGCATCCGCCGGCAGTGGTTCGCCAAGCGCAAGTCGATCGCCGCCATCCTCAAGGAGGTGATGACCAACGAGCAGAGCGTCCTGCTCGACAGCGACGCCGCCAACAAGGCCGCCGACGCCGACGAGGCGCTCCAGGAGCTCGGCCGGGACGTCGCCGGCTGGGCCTATGTTACGGCAACCGTCACGGTCTGGGACGAGGACGCCCGCGCCGCCGACGACAAGCTCCGCCTGGTCGAGAAGGTCATCCAGTCGCGCGACTTCACGGTAATCCGCGAGGGGGTGAACGCCGTCGAGGCCTGGCTCGGCAGCCTGCCAGGGCACCTTTATGCCAATGTCCGGCAGCCGCCGATCTCGACGCTGAACCTCGCCCACATCGTGCCGATCTCGGCCGTCTGGGCCGGGCCGGAGCGGAATGAGCATCTCGGCGGCCCGCCGCTCTTCCATGCGCGGACGGAGGGATCGACGCCGTTCCGCTTCTCGCTGCATGTGGGCGATGTCGGCCACACGCTCGTCATCGGCCCGACCGGCGCGGGCAAGTCGGTGCTTCTGGCGCTGATGGCGCTGCAGTTCCGCCGCTACGCCGGCGCGCAGGTCTTCGCCTTCGACTTCGGCGGCTCGATCCGCGCCGCCGCGATCGCCGTGGGCGGCGACTGCCATGACCTCGGCGGCGCGCTGGCCGGCGACATGGCCGAACCGGTGGCGCTGCAACCGCTCGCGCGGATCGACGCACCGGAGGAACGCGCCTGGGCGGCGGAGTGGATCGCCGGCCTGCTCGCCCGCGAGGGCGTGCCGATCGATCCGACGGTGAAGGACCATCTCTGGTCCGCGCTCACCAGCCTCGCCTCCGCGCCGATCCATGAGCGCACGCTGACCGGCCTCGCTGTCCTGCTGCAGTCGCAGGCGCTCAAGCGCGCGCTCGAGCCCTTCACCCTCGCCGGCCCCTGGGGCCGATTGCTCGACGCCGAGGCGGAGCGGCTGGGCGAGGCCGAGGTGCAGGCCTTCGAGACCGAGGGGCTGATCGGCACCGCCGCCGCCCCCGCCGTGCTGGCGTACCTCTTCCACGCCATCGGCCGCCGCCTCGATGGTCGGCCGACGCTCATCATCGTCGACGAGGGATGGCTCGCGCTCGACGACGCCTCCTTCGGCGCGCAGCTGCGCGAATGGCTCAAGACGCTCCGCAAGAAGAACGCTGCGGTGATCTTCGCGACGCAGTCGCTGGCCGACGTCGACCGCTCCGCCATCGCGCCCGCGATCATCGAGAGCTGCCCGACGCGGGTCTTCCTGCCGAACGAGCGCGCGCTCGAGCCGCAGATCGCGGCGATGTACGCGCGCTTCGGGCTGAATGACCGCCAGACGGAGATCCTCGCCCGGGCCACACCCAAGCGCGACTATTACTGCCAGTCCCGCCGCGGCAACCGGCTCTTCGAGCTGGGGCTGTCGGAGGTCGCGCTCGCCTTCTGCGCGGCCTCGTCCAAGACCGACCAGGCGGCCATCGCCGAGACCCTCGCCACCCATGGCCGCAGCGGCTTCGCGCGCGGCTGGCTGCTGCGCCATGGCCTCGACTGGGCCGCCGAGCTCCTGCCCGAACCTCCGGAGGACACCGCCCGATGATCCGCCGTCCTCTCCGCGCAGCGTTGCTCGGCGCGGCCCTCCTCGGCATGCCGATCTCCGTCACGGTCACGCCCGCACAGGCGCAGTGGACCGTCTTCGACCCCTGGAACTACGCGCAAAACATCCTCTCCGCCGCCCGCGCGCTGGACCAGATCAACAACCAGATCGCCTCGCTCCAGAACGAGGCGCAGATGCTGATCAACCAGGCGCGCAACCTCGCGAGCCTGCCTTACTCCTCGCTGATGCGGCTGCAGCAGTCCTTCACGCGCACGCAGCAGCTGATCGCCCGCGCCCAGCGCCTCGCCTACGAGGTCACCGACATCGAGCGCGCCTTCACCCAGGGCTACGGCAGTGCCGCCTCGCTCGGCTCCAGCCAGCAGATGTTCGCCAACGCCCGCGAGCGCTGGCAGACCTCCGTCGCCGGCTTCCAGGACGCGCTGATGACCCAGGCGACCGTGGTCGGCAACCTGACCGGCACCCGCGCCGAGATCGAGGCACTGATCGGCCAGAGCCAGGGTGCCACCGGCGCGCTTCAGGCCGCGCAGGCGGGCAACCAGCTTCTGGCCTTGCAGTCGCAGCAGATCGCCGACCTCACCGCGCTCCTCGCCGCGCACGGTCGCGCCCAGGCGCTTGAGGCCGCGCGCGTGGCCAGCGGCGAGGAGCAGGCGCGCGAGCAGCTGGAGCGTTTCCTGGCGCCTGGGGCCGGCTACCAGCCGGGCTCGGCGCAGATGTTCCATGGCCGCTGAGGGGTGGTCGTGGCGCCGTATCTCCGCACACCTTGGGACGTGCCATGAACGGCACTGGAGTCATCGACCGCTTCCTCGATGTCTTCACCCGCTACATCGACAGCGGCTTCGGGCTGCTCGGCGGCGAGGTCGCCTTCCTCGCCGCGACGCTCATCGTCATCGACATAACCCTCGCCGCGCTCTTCTGGGCCTGGGGCGCCGACGACGACATCATCGCGCGCCTGATCAAGAAGACCCTCTTCGTGGGTGTCTTTGCCTGGATCATCGGCAACTGGAATTTCCTCGCCCAGATCATCTTCGACAGCTTCGCCGGGCTCGGCCTCGTTGCCTCGGGCTCGACCATCACGGCGCAGCAGCTGCTCCAGCCGGGCCGGGTCGCGCAGGTCGGCCTTGATGCCGGGCGGCCGCTGCTCCAGGCCGTCTCCGGCCTCATGGGCTACATCTCGTTCTTCACGAACTTCGTCCAGATCGCGATCCTGATGTTCGCCTGGGCGGTCGTGCTGCTGTCCTTCTTCATCCTGGCGATCCAGCTCTTCGTCACGCTGATCGAGTTCAAGCTCACCACGCTGGCGGGCTTCGTGCTGGTACCCTTCGGGCTGTTCGGCAAGACCGCCTTCCTCGCCGAGCGCGTGCTCGGCAACGTCGTCTCGTCGGGGGTGAAGGTGCTGGTGCTCGCCGTCATCATCGGCATCGGCTCGACGCTCTTCGCGCAGTTCACCGCGGGGTTCGGCGCCAACCAGCCGACCATCGACGAGGCGATGTCCATCGTGCTGGCGGCGCTGGCGCTGCTGGCACTCGGGATCTTCGGGCCGGGCATCGCCAACGGGCTGATCTCCGGCGGGCCGCAGCTCGGCGCTGGCGCGGCGGTCGGTACGGGCCT
>NZ_JAUYTS010000114.1 GCF_030695085.1 Falsiroseomonas sp.
GGGGGGGGGGGGGGGGGCCCTGGGGGGGGGGGGGTAGCAGGGGGCGCCCTGAGCGGCAAGCCGGGCTTGGACAGGTAATCTGCACCACGGATGCTGCGCCCGGCCGCATCGACTTATATAAGGTCTCATGCCCTTCGATCCGCCCCCCCTTCCGCACCCCGCCCCCCAGGCCGCAACCCGTCACAGCCACGCCCGCGCCGTCGCCTTCTGGCTGCTGGGCGTCGCGGGACTCGTCTGGATCATGGTGGCGATCGGCGGCGCCACGCGGCTGACCGGCTCCGGCCTGTCGATCATGGAATGGGCGCCGCTTTCGGGCACGCTGCCGCCGCTGAGCGAGGCGGAATGGCAGCGGCTTTACGACCTTTACCGGACCATCCCGCAATATGCGCTGGTCAACCAGGGCTTCGGGATGGAGGGCTTCAAGCAGATCTTCTGGCTGGAATGGCTGCACCGCTTCTGGGGGCGGCTGATCGGGCTCGCCTATGCCGCGGGCCTCGCCTGGTTCTGGCTGCGCGGGCAGATTCCGGCCGGCAGCAAGCCGCGCCTGCTCGGCCTGCTGGCACTCGGCGGGCTGCAGGGCGCGATCGGCTGGTACATGGTGGCATCCGGCTTCCAGGCGGACCGGACGGAGGTTTCGCCCTATCGGCTGGTCATTCATCTCGGCCTGGCGCTGGTGATTTTCTCCGCCCTGGTCTGGACCGCGCTCGGCCTGCTGCGGCCGCAGGGCTCGGCCCCGGAAGCGGCGCGGCCGGTGCGGCGGATGCTGAAGGTGGCGACCTGGTCCCTGGTGGGCGCCATGCTGGCCGGCGGCTTCGTCGCCGGCATCCGCGCCGGGTTGAGCTTCAACACCTTCCCGCTGATGGATGGCCAGCTTGTGCCGGATGGCTATTGGCTGCTGTCCCCGGCCTGGACCAACCTGACCGCCAATGTCGCCGCCGTGCAGTTCAACCATCGCCTGCTGGCCACCCTGACCGCGCTGATGGCGATCGGTGCCGTCTGGGCCGCGCTGCGCCGCCTGCCGGACGGTGCCGCGCGCCGCGCCGTGCTCGGCTTCGGCGCGGCGGTGGCGCTGCAATATGCGCTGGGCGTGGCGACGCTGGTCTATGTGGTGCCGGTCTCGCTCGGCACGCTGCACCAGGCCGTGGCCGTGCTGGTGCTGGCCACCGCGCTGGTGGCGCTGCATGCCCTGCGGCGGCCGCCCAAAGCCGCGGCCCGGCCGGCGTGAGCAGCGCCCCCGCCACGACATCGGACCTGCTGCCCGCCTTGTTCGCGGCGCTGCCTGTCGCGGTCTCGGTCTATGACGGGGACCATCGCCTCGTGCTGGCGAGTGATGCCAGCTTCCACTGGCATGGGCTGGAGCCCTCCGTCGCGCCGCCGGGCATTCGCCTGCCGGAAATGGTCCGCATCCTGGCCTGGAACGGCGCCTACGGCCCCGGGGATCCGGAGCAGATCACCCGGACCGTCCTAGCGATGGACCGCAGCCGGCCGAGCAGCCGGCTGGTCCGCAGCAAGGCCGGCCGCGTCGGGCTGACGGAAAGCCGCCCGCTGCCCGGCGGCGGCTTCCTGACCTGCACCACCGATGTCACCACCCTGAGCCGCGCCGAGTCCGAATCCGCCGCCCGCGCCCGGCTACTGGAGGTGGTGCTGACCCGCCTGCAGGCCGGCGTCGCGGTGTTCGACGGCGGCATGCAGCTGGCCATCTCCAACCCGGCCTATGAGGGGCTGATCGGCCTGTCCAGCGGCGGCATCCGCTCCGGCATGACGCATCACGACATCCTCCAGCTGCTGGTCGAGCGCGGCGAGATGGACCGCGATGAAGCGACCGAGACGGCGGAGCGCATGGCCCTCGGTCGCTTCCAGCCGGGCAGCCGGCAGCGGCTTCGCCCGAATGGCGACGTGCTGCGCGTCGGCAGCCAGCCGCTGCCGTCCGGCGGCTTCATGATCGAGGTGGATGACGTCACCGCCCTGAAACGCGCGGAACATGAGGCCAGCCGCCGCGCCGCGCTGCTGGATGGCGTGCTGGACGCATTGCCGCATGGCGTCTGCGTCTTCGGCCCGGACCGCCGGGTCGGCCTGTTCAACCGCGCCTACAGCACCATCATGGCGGGCGCCCCCATCGAGGTGGGCCTGCATCTCGAGGATCTGGTCGCCCGCCGCGTGGCGGAGGGTGAGTTCACCGAGGCCGAGGCCGCGCTGGTCCGCCGCCGCCCGGGCGAGACCGGCAGCGACGGCCTGCTGCGCCACATCCGCCCCAATGGCACGGCCGTGGAAAGCCGTGTCGCGCCGCTGCCGGATGGCGGCCATATCGCCGTGGTGACCGACGTCACCGCCCTGCACCGGGCGGAAGGCGAGGCAGTGCGCCGCGCCGAGATGCTGGAGGCGATGCAGGGCTCGATCCGCCAGGGCATCAGCATGTATGGCCCGGACCACCGCCTGCTGATCACCAACAGCCGCACCGAGGCGATGATCGGGCTGCCCCCCGGCTTCCTGAAGCCGGGCCGCCATGTGGATGAGGTGCTCGATGAGCAGGTCCGCAACGGCGAGATCCCGGCCGAGGCCGCGGCGCGCGCCCGCCTGAACGACCGCCGCAAATCCTACCGCTACCATCGCAGCACCCGCGACGGCCGGATGATGGAAATCGCCTCCGACCCGATGGCCGATGGCGGCTTCGTCATGACCTTCAGCGACATGACGGAGGAATACCGCATCCGCGCCGAGCTGGAGGCCGCCCGCGCCGCGGCGGAGGCGGCCTCCGAGGCGAAATCCCGCTTCCTGGCCACGATGAGCCACGAGTTGCGGACCCCGCTGAATGCCGTGATCGGCTATTCCGACGCCCTGGCCGGGGAACGCGACCCGAAACGGCTGGCGGATTATGCGCGGTCCATCAACGAGGCCGGACGCCATTTGCTGCTGCTGATCGACGACATCCTGGACGTGGCGCGCAGCCAGACCGGCGCGCTGGAGATTACCCAGGCACCGATCGAGCTCTCCCCGCTGCTGGCGGCGGCCGGCGCGGCGGTGGCGGAGGAGGCGGAGCGCGCCGGCCTGACCCTCGCCCTGGAGGTGCCGGAGGGCCTGCCGAGCCTGATGGGCGATGCCGGCCGGCTGCACCAGTTGCTGGTGAACCTGCTGTCCAACGCCGCGAAGTTCACCCCCGCCGGCGGCCGCATCACGCTGTCGGCCAAGGTCACCGAAGCGGGGCTGGCGATTCGCGTCACCGATACCGGCATCGGCATCGCGCCGGAGGACCGGGAGCGGGTGTTCGAGCCCTTCACCCAGGTGGATAATTCCCTGTCCCGCCGCTTCCATGGCTCCGGCCTCGGCCTCTACATGGCCCGCACCTTGGCCGAGGCGCTGGGCGGCACGGTGGCGCTGGAGGCGCCGCAAGGGCCGGGCACCGTCGCCGTGCTGCGTTTTCCGGCCTCCGCCCTGATCGATCCGCCCGGCGCGGCGTGAAGCCCGCCTCCGCATACCCATATGATGCGGCACGACACGCCGCCCGCTGACGAAGGATTACCCGTGACCGACGCCCTGGCCGCCACCGATGCGCTGTTCTTCGCCAAGCTGGACCGCGCCGCGGCGGAACGCCTGACCCGCGCCGCCACCGCGGGCGCCGAGGATGGCGAACTGTTCCTCGAGCATCGCGAATCCGAGGCGATCATGCTGGAGGACAGCCGCATCCGCTCCGCCAGCTTCGACGTGACCAGCGGCTTCGGCCTGCGCAGCGTCGCCGGCGAGGCCGCCGGCTACGCCCACGCCGCCGAGATCACCGAGGCCGCGCTGGGCCGCGCGGCAGAGACGGTGAAGGCGGTGGCCGCCGGCCATTTCGGCACACTGGATGTCGGCCCGCGCGCCACCAACACGCAGCTCTATTCCGAGCTGAACCCGCTCTCCGCCATGGAATTCGCCACCAAGACGGAAATGCTGGCGGAGATCGACGCCTACGCCCGCGCCCGCGACCCGCGGGTGAAGCAGGTGATGGCCTCCGTCTTCGGCGAATGGCAGGCGGTGCAGATCCTGCGCCCGGATGGCTCCCGCGTGGCGGATCTGCGCCCGCTGGTGCGGCTGAACGTCTCAGTGGTGGTGGAATCGAACGGGCGGCGGGAGACCGGCAGCACCGGCACCGGCGGCCGCTTCGCCTATGAGCGGGTGCTGAACGCCGCCACCTGGAAGGCGGCGGTGGAGGAGGCGCTGCGCCAGGCGCTGCTAAACCTCGACAGCGTCCCGGCCCCGGCCGGGGAGATGGAGGTGGTGCTCGGCCCGGGCTGGCCCGGCATCCTGCTGCACGAAGCCATCGGCCATGGGCTGGAGGGCGACTTCAATCGCAAAAAGACCAGCGCCTTCGCCGGCCTGCTCGGCCAGCGCATCGCCTCGCCGGGTGTGACCGTGGTGGATGACGGCACCATGCCGGACCGCCGCGGCAGCCTGACGGTGGATGACGAGGGCACGCCGTCGGGCCGCACCACGCTGATCGAGGATGGCATCCTGGTGGGCTTCCTGCAGGACCGGCAGAACGCGAGGCTGATGGGCGTCGCACCCACCGGCAATGGCCGCCGCCAATCCCACGCCCATATCCCAATGCCGCGCATGACCAACACCGTGATGCTGAATGGCGACCGCGACCCGGGCGAGATCCTGGCCAGCGTGAAGCGCGGCATCTATGCGGTGAATTTCGGCGGCGGCCAGGTGGACATCACCTCCGGCAAATTCGTCTTCTCCGCCTCCGAGGCCTACCTGATCGAGGATGGCCGGATCGGCGCGCCGGTGAAGGGCGCGACGCTGATCGGCAACGGGCCGGATGCGCTGACCAAGGTGGCGATGGTCGGCAATGACATGGCGCTGGATGCCGGCATCGGCACCTGCGGCAAGCAGGGCCAGGGCGTGCCGGTCGGTGTCGGCCAGCCGACCTTGAAGATGACGGGGCTGACCATCGGCGGCACCGCCGTGTGAGAACCAGCGGGACCGCCGTTTGATTACCGGCGGGACCGCCGTGTGAGGATGCCGGCCCTCAGGCCGGCGGGCGACGCGCGAAAGCCAGGCCGAGGCCCAGCGCGATCATCGCCCCACCCGAGGCCTGCCGCAGGCGGCTGATCAAGGCAGGTCGTGCGGCCGCGCCTTCGCGGATGCCACCCGCCGCGAAGGCCACCACGATGTCTGCCAGGGTATTGAGCGCGACCGAGACGAAGCCCAGGACCACGAACTGCAACGCGACCTGGCCCGCGCCGGAATCGACGAACTGCGGCACGAAGGCCAGGAAGAAGGCCGCCGTCTTCGGGTTCAGCGCCTCGACCAGCACGCCTTCCCGGAACGCCCGCCGTGCCCCGATCGGCGGTGCCACCGCGCCACCGGCAAGGCCGGCCGGCATGTCCCGGCGCGCCGCCTGGATGGTGCGGATTCCGAGCCAGACGAGATAGGCCGCCCCAACCAGCTTGAGCGCGGTGAACAGCTCCGCGCTCGCCAGCACGATGGCCGAGATCCCCAGGCTGCCCGCCAGCACATGGACCATGCCGCCGAGGCCGGTGCCGAAGCTGGAGGCCACACCCTCCGCCCGCCCACCGGCCCGTGTGCGTGCCGCGACATAGAAGATGCCTGGACCGGGCGTGATGGCGAGCAGCAATGCTGCGGCGACCTACAGGGCGAACTGGGTCGGATCGATCATGGGTTCATGTCACTATGCCATCCGCCCCCCGGCGCCCAGTCTCCGGTGCCGTGTTCAGCCCAGTTCGATCCCGAAGGCCTGGCGCAGCCCCGCCTCCCCCGCCCGCGTCACCAGCACGGCGCGGGATTGCGGCACCCGCTTCACCCAGCCCAGTTCGAAGCAGCGCGCGCAGAGCGCCGCACCCAGACCGCCGGCCAGATGATGGCGCCGCTCGCTCCAATCCAGGCAGGGGCGGCAGAAGGCGCGGCGCGATCCGCCCGGCTCGGGGATGATCCCGAAACCGGTAAGGAAATCCTGCCCGGCCGGGGTCACCGCACCGCCATCGGTGGCCAGTTCCACCTGGCCGCGCGCGGCCATCGCCTCCGCAATCGCCACGCCCAGCCGCCCGGCCAGATGGTCGTAGCAGGTGCGGGCGCGCCGCATCGCGGCGTCCGCCGGGCCGATGCGGCGCGGCAGGGCGGGTGGTGGCGCGGCGCCGGCCACCTGCATGATCGCCTCCAGCATCCGCGCCACCGCCGGGCTGGCCAGCCGGTGGTAGCGGTGCCGGCCCTGGCGCTCCATCGCCAGCAGGCCAGCGGCAGACAGCCGCGCCAGATGGCCGCTGGCGGTCTGGGCGGTGATGCCGGCGACGCTCGCCAACTCACCCGCCGTCAGGGCGCGGCCATCCATCAGCGCGTTCAGCATGCAGGCGCGGGCGGGGTCGCCCACCAGGGCGGCGGTCTCGGCCATGGCGGCGTTGCTGGACATCGGCTTCTCCCGTTTCCGGCCCGAGCATGGGGAAGGCGCGTCCCGCATGCTTCGGCCGCGGCCGAACTGTGCGGCAATCCCGGCTAAAGCATTTTCCAGTTCGGCGGAATCGCCTGACCGCTTGGAAAATGCGCGAGAATAGGCAGCTAGACCGGTTGCCGTGAGCCAAGGCGAACGGAAAACGGTCTAGGCACGCCAGCAGGGCTTGCGCGCCTCGCGCCCGGCCTCGCCCGCGGTCAGGCCCAGGTCGCGCCGCAGATGCGCGTCCAGCTCACCCAGCGCCGCGCGGGTGCGATGCCGCCGGCAGCACAGTGCCAGCCAGCGCAGCATTCCGCGCCAGATGGCGGCAGGACGGCGCGGCGCGGGCGCCGGCCAGGTGGGGATGGGCATGAAAAGCGGCTCCGTGCGTGCGCCGCCACCCTGCCGCCATCCGGAAACCCGCTGCTTCGGCCGCGGCCGAAAGCGAAAAACTCAGCCGCGCGCACCCTCCGGCCCGATATGCCGCGCCAGCGCCGACCGCCACTGCTCCGTATCCCCGGCATGGTCGGTCGCATCCGGCTCCAGGATCGCCAGCGGGAAGCCGGCGCGGCGCGCGTCATCCGTGATGCGGTGCGCGTAGGCGACGAAGAGCAGGCTGTTGCCCTCCGGCCCGAACACCGCCTCCACCGCCGCCGCCATCTCGCGCATGCGCTGGGCGGTCAGGCGGAAATCCATCGGCTGCGGCGCGCCGTGGCGCACGCGATCCAGGTTGTTCTGGGTGTTGGAGAGGATGAACACGCGCCGTTCCAGCGAGCGCAGCGCCAGCATCCGCGCCCAGCGCCGGTCCAGCCGCTCGGCCAATGCGGCGAACTCGGTCGCATCCTCCACCGGGTCATGCCACAGCCACACCCCATGCCGCGCCCAGAAGGGCCGCTTTGCCGGCAGCAGCTCCGCCCCTGCGGGCGGCACCCGGACCGGGCCACGCAGCCAACGCGCCGCGGCACCTGGCGGGGCCAGGCACCAATCGAAGGGCAGCGCGCGCAATTCCATGCCCGGGTCCAGCCGGTCCCGCAGCAGGGGCACATTCAGGCTGATATGCCGCGCCGTCTGGCAGGAGGAACCGAGGCTGATCACCGCCGCGCGCGGGCCGATCAGGGACATGCATCACACCCTTCGCCGTGGCTTTCCTTTTGGCGATTTTGCGCGGAGAAGGATAGCGGGGCCGGAACCCCGGGGAGACAAGGCAGATGACACCGCGCGGCCGCCATTTCTTCGCCAATCCAGGCCCGACCAACATCCCGGACAGCATCCAGCAGGCAGTCAGCCACCACACGGTGGACTTCAACGGCCCGGATTTCCTCGAAGTCTATGATGCCTGCCTGGAGGGCCTGAAGCGCGTGCTGCGGACGCAGCAGCATCTGTTAATGTACACCGGCACCGGCCATGCGGCGTGGGAAGCCACGCTGGTCAACCTGCTCTCGCCCGGCGACCGCATCCTGGTGATCGAGACCGGGCATTTCTCCGAAGCCTGGGGCCGCATGGCCGCCGATCTCGGCATCGAGGTCCAGGTCCTGGCCGCCGATTGGCGCCGCGGCCTGGATTACGCGGATCTCGCCGATGCGCTGGCGGCCGATACCGGCCACGCCATCAAGGCGGTCTGCGCCGTGCACAACGAGACCTCCACCGGCATGACGCTGGACCTGCCGCGCATCCGCGCCACGCTGGATGCGGCCAGGCACCCGGCGCTGCTGCTGGCGGACATCATATCCTCCCTCGGCTCCATCGAGTTCCGCTTCGACGATTGGGGCATCGATGCCGCGGTGGGCGGCAGCCAGAAGGGGCTGATGCTGCCGGTGGGGTTTTCCTTCTCCGGCGTGTCGGACAAGGCGATGGCGGCGCACAAGGCCAGCGCCTTCCCGAAGCACTATTTCAACTGGACGACGATGCTGACGCGGCGCCACCGCAGCTTCATCGGCACCGTGCCGATCGCGCTGATCTATGGGCTGCGGGAGGCGCTGCGCCTGATCGAGCAGGAGGAAGGTTTTGACAATGTCCTGGCCCGGCATGCGCGGCTGGCCGAGGCAACCCGCCGCTGCGTGCGGCATTGGGCGGGCAATAGCGGCCCGCAGCTTTACTGCCTCTCGCCCGACCGGGTCTCCGATTCGGTCACCTCCGTGCTGATGCCGGAGGGGCATGATGCCGAGGCGCTGCGCCGGCGCGTCGGCACGCTGAACGTGGCGCTCGGCACCGGCCTGTCGCGGCTGAACGGCAAGGTGTTCCGCATCGGCCATCTGGGCGACCTGAACGAGCCGATGCTGCTCGGCACGCTGGCCTCGACCGAGATCGGCCTGCGGCTGCAGGGCGTGCCGCATGCGGGCGGCGGGGTGGAGGCGGCGATCGCCTATCTGGCGGAAACGGCGCCCTGATCCGCCGCGCCACCCCGGCGGAAGCCCCTGCGCTGGCCGCGCTGGTGGAGCGCGCCTATGCGCCCTGGGTGCCGGTGACCGGCGCCCGGCCGCTGCCCATGGATGACGACTACGCCGCGCGCTGCGAGGCCGGCCAGGCCTTCGTGCTGATGCAGGACGGCGACCTGGCCGGGCTGATCGTGCTGATGGATTTCCCTAGGCATCTTTGGATCGACAATGTCGCGGTGGAGCCGGCCTTGAAAGGCCAGGGCCTCGGCCGCGCACTGATGGCCTTCGCCGAGGCCGAGGCGCGGAAGCGCGGCCTGCCCGAATTGCGGCTGCTGACCAATGCGCGGATGACAGCCAACATCGCGCTGTATGCCCGCCTCGGCTTCACCGAGACGGAGCGGCGGGAGGAGAAGGGCCGCGCGCGGGTCTATATGGCGAAGCCGCTTTCCGGCTGAAGCGCGACGCCGAGGCCCGCCAGATCCCGCCAGTAATCCGGATAGGTCTTCGCGACACAGCCAGGGTCCAGGATGGTCACGCCCGGCACAAGCAACCCCACCAGCGCCAGGCTCATCGCGATGCGGTGGTCGGCATAGCACTCGATCCGCGCCGGCCGGAAGGCTGCCAGCGGCTGCGGTGTCACCACCAGATCGTCGCCCTCCTCCACCGCCAGGCCGGGGGCGAGGCGCGACAATTCGGTGGCCATTGCCGCCACCCGGTCGCATTCCTTCACCCGCAGATTGGCGATGCCGGTGAAGCGCACCGGCGTCGCGTTGAAGGCGGCGAGTGCGGCCAGCGTCGGCACCGCATCCTGCATCTGGGAGCCTTCGATCTCCTCCGGCAGGTTCGGGAAGGCGCGGATCAGGGCATGCGCCTTGGCATCCGGCTGGGTGAAATCCGCCGCGGCGATGCCGAGGTCGATGGCGCCGCCGGTCAGCATCTCCGCCGCCCAGAGATAGGTCGCGGCCGAGGCATCGGGCTCCACATGCAGATCGGCCGCGCGATATCCGCCGGGCTGGACCACCCAGGACGCGCCGCCCTCCTGCTCCACCACCGCGCCGAAGCGGCGCATGGCCGCGACCGTCAGGTCGATATAGCCGCGCGCGCCGATCGCATCGCCCGCCAGCGAAACCCGCACCGGCCGCGTGCCGCAGGCCGCCAGCATCAGCAGGGCGGAGACATATTGGCTGGACAACCCGGCATCCACCGTCACCGCCGTGCCATCGAAGCCCCCCCTGCCCTGCACCGTCACCGGCGGGCAGCCGGTGGGCGCGGAGGCCTCGACCCCGAGTGACGCCAGCGCGGCCAGCAGCGGCGCGATCGGCCGCTTCTGCATATGCGCATCGCCAGTCAGCACCACCGGCCCATCGGCCAGCGCCGCCGCCGCGGTCAGGAAGCGCGTCGCGGTGCCGGCATTGCCGAGGAACACCGGCGCATTTGGCGCGCGCAACCGGCCGCTGCCGGTCACCACGAAGCTGGTTGCGTCCGGCTCCTCCACCGTTACGCCCATCGCCCGCAGGGCGCCGGCCATGTGCCGCGTATCGTCGCTTTTCAGCGCGCCGGTGATGCGGCTGGTGCCGCGCGCCAGCGCCGCCAGCAGCAGCGCCCGGTTGGTGATGGATTTCGACCCCGGCGGCGCCACGCGGCCCCGCAGCGGCCGGTCCGGCGGGAGGATGGTCAGTGCCGACACGGTCAGGCCTCGGCTTCCGCGAAGATGCGGGAGACGTCGCCACCCCAGGCCGTCTCCCAGCGCTGCAACCAGCGCTCCGCCTGCGTCACGCCGGATTCCGCGATCTCGGACAGCGGTGCCAGATACACCTCCTCCCCCAGGCCACGCGCCTTCAACCCCTCACGCGAGATCGCCACCGCATCGCGCGCGATGGCCTGCAAGGTGCGGCCGCGGATGCTGGCGGCCAGGCCCTGCTTCGGCACGGCATTCCGCAGCAGCTTCATCTCCTCCACCGTCCAGCCACGGATCAGGCTGGCTGCCGCCTTCTGGGAGGCGTCGTCATACAGCAGGCCGGTCCAGAAGGCGGGCTTGGCCATCAGCATCGCGGGACTGCCGGCATCCGCGCCACGCATTTCCAGGAAGCGCTTGAGGCGGACATCGGTGAAGACCGTGGTCACATGGTCCGCCCAGTCGCCCATCGTGGCCTCATGCCCGGCCAGCTTCTCCGCACGGCCTTCCAGGAAGGCGCGGAAGGACATGCCGGCGGCGTCGATGTACTGGCCGTCGCGCATGATGAAATACATCGGCACGTCCAGCACGAATTCGGCGAATCGCTCGAAGCCGAAGCCCTGTTCGAACACCACGGCCGGGATGCCGGTCCGGTCCGGGTCGGTATCCGTCCAGACCCGCCCGCGCAGCGTCAGCAGGCCGGAGGGCTTGCCCTCGATGAAGGGAGAATTGGCGAACAGCGCGGTGGCCAGCGGCTGCAAGGCGAGGCTGACGCGCAGCTTCTCCACCATGTCGGACTCATCGCCGAAATCGAGGTTCACCTGCACCGTGCAGGTGCGCAGCATCATATCCAGGCCCATGCCGCCCACCATCGGCATGTAGCGCCGCATGATGGCGTAGCGGCCCTTCGGCATCCAGGGCATCTCCTCCCGCGTCGCCAGCGGGTGGAAGCCGAGCGGCGCGAAGCCGAGTCCGAGGGGACCGGCCACCTCATGCACCTCCCGCAGATGGTCGCCGAGCTCGACGCGGGTCGCGTGCAGGTCTTCCATCGGCGCGCCGGACAATTCGAACTGCCCACCCGGCTCCAGGCTGACGGAGCCGCCATCCCGCTTCAGGCCGATGACATTGCCGGAGTCGAGAATCGGCTCCCAGCCCTTGCCCTGAAGCCCCTCCAGCATCGCCTTGATGCCGCGTGGCTCATAGGGCGGTGCCGCGAAGCCCGCCCGGGCGAATCCGAACTTCTCGTGCTCCGTGCCGATCCGCCAGCCAGCCTTCGGCTTGCTGCCCGCCGCAAACCACTCGGCCAATTGGCGCGTGGAGGTGATCGGCGTCAGATCGGCCTCGCCGGGGTTCGACATGCGGTGCGTTCTCTTCCTGGCGTCCAGCCGGGGCGGGTGCCCCGTCCGATTAGGCCCAATCGCCCAGCAGCGCCTGCAGCGCCGCGAGGCCGGCCACGGCCGCGGTCTCGGCCCGGAGGATCCGGGGCCCGAGCGCGGCCGGCACTACAAAGGGCCGCCGGCGCAGGTCGTCAAGCTCCGGGCCCATGAAGCCCCCCTCCGGCCCCACCAGCAAAGCGAGCGGCGCGCCCGGCGGCAGCGACAAGGCGCGGGCCGGAGCCGCCACGCTGCGCTCCATCGCGACCACCAGCGGCGCCCCGTCCCACGCATCCAGCACGCGGTGCAACGGCGCGGCTTCCGCCACCTGTGGCACGGAAAACCGTTCGCATTGCTCGGCCGCGCCGCGGGCGATGGCGGACAGGCGGGCGGCATTGGCGCGGTCCGCCACGGTGCGGCGGGTCAGCACCGGCTGGACCAGCGTGGCGCCCAGCTCCGTCGCCTTCTCCACCACCCAATCCATCGCATCCCGCTTCAGCGCGGCGACCAGCAGGCGGCATTCGGGCTCCGCCACCGGGGGGCGGATCTGCGCTTCCACCGCGAATCGGGCGCGGTCCTTGCGGATCGACTCGATCCGGGCATCCCATTCGCCGTTGCGGGGGTTGAACAGCCGCACGGCATCGCCCGGGCCACGGCGCAGCACCGTGCCGATGTGATGCGCCTGGCCGGGCGCGGCTTCCAACACCAGCCCCTCGGCCAGCGTGTCGTCCAGATACAGGCGAGGGATGGACATCCGGGACCTCCGCGGACAGGTATTAGGCCATGACAGGCTGGACCGATATCCGCGCTTCCGGCTGGGTGGCCCGCCTGCCCCCCGGCTGGCGCCCCTATGCGCTGCTGGGCCGGTTCGACCGGCCGATCGGCGCCTGGCTGCTGCTGTTGCCGGGCTTTTGGGCCTTTGCCATGGCGGCGCCGGGCTGGGCGGAGGGATTTCGGCTGGCGCTGCTGTTCACGCTGGGCGCCTTCGCCATGCGGGCGGCGGGCTGCGTGGTGAATGACCTGTGGGACCGCGACCTGGACCGGCAGGTGGAACGCACGCGCGGCCGTCCACTGGCCGCTGGCACCGTCACGCCATTGCAGGCGCTGGTCTTCCTCGCGGCGCTCTGCCTGGTCGGGCTGCTGGTGCTGGTGCAGCTGCCGCTGGCGGCGGTCTATGTGGGCCTCGGCTCGCTGCTGCTGATCGCGCTGTATCCGCTGGCCAAAAGGGTGACGGATTGGCCGCAGGCGGTGCTGGGCCTGGTGTTCTCCTGGGCCGCGCCCACCGGCTATGCGGCGGCGACGGGCGGGCTGGATTGGCCGGCGCTGGCGCTGTGGGCGGCAGGGTTTTTCTGGATTTTCGGCTACGATACGATTTACGCCCATCAGGACCGGGAGGATGACGCGAAGGTCGGCGTCCGCAGCTCCGCGCTGCGGCTCGGTGGCGGCACGGCGCGGTTCCTGACCTTCTGCTACGTAACGATGATGGGACTGCTTGTGCTGGCGGGGCTGCTCGCCGGCCTGTCCTGGCCCTTCCTGCCGGCGCTGCTGCTGCCGGCGGCGCTGCTGGCGCGCCAGGTGCTGACGCTGGATATCGACGACCCCGCCCGCTGCCTGATGCTGTTCAAGTCGAACCGCGAGGTCGGCTTCGCCATCGCCCTCGCCTTCCTGGCCGGCAGGCTGTGAGCGCGGCGGAGGATTTCATCCTCGCCCATACCGCGATCGCGCACCCCTCCCTGGTGCCGGAGCTGCGCCTGCATCTGGCCACCGAGATCACGCCCATCTGGCAAGCGACGGAAAGCTGGCTGGCGCAGGAAGGCATCGAGCCGCCCTTCTGGGCCTTCGCCTGGCCCGGCGGCCAGGCTTTGGCGCGCACGGTGCTGGACCAGCCGGCGCTGGTCGCCGGCAAGCGCGTGCTGGATTTCGCCGCCGGCTGCGGCATCGGCGCCATCGCCGCCGCGCTGGCCGGCGCCGCCAGCGTCGAGGCGGCGGAGATCGATCCGCTGGCGCTCGCCGCCACCCGGATCAACGCGGCGCTGAACGGCGTGGCGGTGGCAACGCCGGAGGGCGATGTGGTCGGCAGCCCCTGCCGATGGGACCTGATCCTCGCCGGGGATGTCTGCTACGAGGCGCCGATGACCGCCCATATCCTGCCCTGGCTGCGCGAAATGGCGGGTGCCGGCGCGGAGGTCTGGATCGCCGATCCGGGCCGCGCCTACCTGCCGGTGGCCGGCATGGAATTGCTCTCCACCCATCTGGTGCCGACGACGCGGGAGCTGGAGGACCGGGACACCCGTCAGGTCACTATCCACCGCCTGCTGCCCGATCTCGTCGCCCTCAATCTGCCTTAAGCCTGCGCTGTCATGCTGCCGCCATGCGCGCCCTTCTGATCCTGCTGACCCTGCTCCTCGCGCTGCCAGCGGCGGCGCAGACGCAGCGCCAATATGACAGCCAGGGAAGGTCCACCGGCCGGGCGGAAACCCGCGGCGACACCACGCGGTACTATGACAGCCAGGGCCGCAGCGCCGGGCGCAGCGAGACGCGCGGCGGCGTGACGCGGCATTATGATGCGCAGGGCCGCACCACGGGCCGCAGCGAACAGCGCGGCGGCACGCAGCGGCACTATGACCAGCAAGGTCGGTCCACCGGCCGCAGCGAATACCGCGACACCACGCGGCGGGACTACGATTCCCGCGGCCGCAGCCAGGGCCGTGCGGAACAGCGGGGCGATACCACCCGCTTCTATGACAGCCAGGGCCGCAGCACGGGACGGGTGCAGAAGTAGCTACCGCGTCGCGGCCTCCAGGAAATCCAGCAGCGCGTCCAGCTCCTCCGCATTGCCCACGGTCTGGATCGGCATGCGGGTTCCGGGCGTCACCACATCCGGCCCGCGGGTGAACAGATCGCCCACCGTCTCCCGCGTCCAGGTGATGTCGCCCCGGGCGAGGCGCTCGGAGTAGGTGTAGCCGGGCAGCGTGCCCATGCGACGGCCGAATATGCCGTACAGATGCGGCCCGGCCATTGGCGGCGCCGCCGCATCCAGCGCGTGGCAGGCGGCGCAGGCGCGGAAGACCTGGGCGCCCTGCGGATGCAGGCCGGCGGGAATGGTCTCGGCAGCGGGACCCTCCACCGGCCCCATCGGACGGCCGGTGGCCGCATTCCAGCGCCGCACCCGGCGATCCGTGCCGCCCGTCCACAGGCTGGCCCCATCCGCCGCCCAGGCCACCGACCACACCGGCAGGCCCGGGCCTTCCAGCGTATGGCGCAGCCGCAGCGACGCCACCTCCCACACGGTTACGCTGCCGCCGAGGCCGGCCGCCGCGATCTGCGTGCCGTCCGGCGATGCGGCCAAGGCCACGATCGGCCGCGCCCCAGCCTGCACCGCGCGCAGGCTGCCATCCGGCCCGACCAGCCGCAGCTCGCCCTCCGCCCCGCCCACCGCCAGCACGCCGCCGGGCAGCGCCACCAGGGCGTTCAGGGGAAGCCCGAATTCGGCGAGCGTCAGCGGCGCCTCCCCCTCCGTCCAAGCCCGCAGCGTGCCGTCGAAGCCCGCCGTCGCCACCAGCCCGTCGCTGCGGAAGGCCACCGCATTCACCTGGCCCTGATGCCCTTCCAGCACCCGAACCGGCGCGCCGCCGGAAAGGTCCCAGACCCGCGCCGTGCCGTCCCAGGATGCCGAGGCCAAGCGCCCGCCAGCCGCCGCCAGCCCCGCCACCGGCCCCCGATGCCCGGTCAGCACCCGCAGCGGTTCCGGCCCGGGGCGAGGCGGCCACAGCGCCACCAGCCCATCCTCCCCGCTGCTGGCCAGCATCCCGCCCGGCAGCGCCGCCAGCGCATTCACCGCGCCCTGGTGCCAGCGCAGCACGCCGCGCGCCCGCTGCCCGCCTGGCTCCCACAGGATGATCGCCTGGTCGAAGCCGGCCGAGGCCACCCCGCCATCCGGCGCCACCGCCAGCGCCCGCACCGGGCCGCCATGCACCGCCTCCTGCGCGGCGGCGGGGGCGGAAAACAGCAAGGCGAGGAGGATCGGAACAAAGCGCATGCCCTACAGGATGGCGCCTCCGCGCCGCTGGTCTAGCCTGTGCCGGCAACCAGACGGGAATGTGCGGGGATGACGAGCGATATTGCCGAGGACGTGTTCTGGGCGCGGCTGACCGCCGCCGAGATCCAGGCGCGCGCGACGCCGGAGACGGTGGTGCTGATCCCCGTCGCCTCCACCGAGCAGCATGGCCCGCATCTGGCGGTCGGCGTCGATACGGTGCTGGCCGGCGCGGTGGCGGAACGCACGGCGCGGCGCCTGCTGGCCCGCGGCACGCCGGCGCTGGTCACTCCCACCATCTGGTCGGGCCTCGCCGAGCACCACATGGATTTCGGCGGCACCATGACGCTGGATCTGGCCACTTTCTCCGCCCTGGTCGGCGGCATCGCCCGCAGCGTGGCGCGGCACGGCTTCCGCCGCATCGCGCTGGTCAACGGCCATGGCGGCAACACCGAGGCGATCGGCAGCGCCGCCATCGAGCTCACCCGCAGCCTCGGCGTGCCGGTGGTGGGGCTGACCTATTGGCTGGCCAATGCTGACACCTTCGCCGCGATCCTGGAGGACCAGCCCAACGTCATGCATGCCTGCGAGGCCGAGACCTCCATGATGATGGCCCTCGCCCCCGACTGCGTGCGGACAGACCGCATCGAGGCCGCCGTGCCGAAGCGCTTCGCGCCCCCCGCCCCGCCCGGCTTCAAGCGCAGCCGGCCCTTTGCCGAGATGACCGATACGGGCGTCATCGGCGACCCGCGCCGCGCCAGCGCGGAGAAGGGGGAGCGGTTGCTGGAGGCCGCGGCGAAGCGACTTTCGGAGGAGCTGGCCCGGCCCGAGATGTGGGGCTAGGCTCAGGACCCATTAATCGCTTGCTTCGACGCGGCGGCTCATGATTCTGGATGTGGCGGAGGTCCCGCCATGTCCGCACTGCCCTTCCTGCTGACGCTCACCCAGATGCGTCGCCTGTCGCCCCACTTCCCGCGCTCGCACGGCGTGCCGCGGGTGGATGACCGCCGG
>NZ_JAUYTS010000124.1 GCF_030695085.1 Falsiroseomonas sp.
ACCATCCGGGTCTTGCCGCCCTTGCCGGTGATGCGCAACGTCTCCGGAAGCGGTGCGTCGGCGAACGTCAGGGACAGGGCTTCCGAGATGCGCAGGCCGCAGCCGTAGAGCAGGGTCAGCACCGCCCGGTCGCGGGCCGCCTCCCACGGTTCGGCGTCGGGGTCGGCGTCGGGCTCCTGCAGCAGGCCGCGGGCCTGGTCCTCGCTGACCGGCCGGGGCAGGGAGGGTTTGATGCGCGGGCCGCGCACCAGGGCCAGCTGCGGCGCGGGCGTGGCGCAGCGCCGGTCGAGGAAATTGTGAAAGGCGCGGATGGCCGACAGGGTCTGGCTGATCGACCTTGCGGCCAGCGGATGGTCGCCGGAGCGGCGCTCGGCCAGATGGGCGCGAACCTCTGCCGCCGTCACGGTTCCCAGATCGGCGAGGCTTTGCGACCCGCCGCGGTGTCGGCCGAGAAAGGCCAGATAGAGGCGGCCGATACGGCCATAGGCCTCCAGCGTCCGCGGCGAGAGCCGGCGCTCATGCGCGAGGTGCTCCAGCCAGGCGGCGAGAGCCTCGTCTGCGTTCAGGCCCCTTGGGGCGGTCAATTCAGGATCGGCCATCGCTCGGCTGTCCGTTCCACCACCCGGGCGATGAAGGCCACCAGTTCGCAGCCCATGGTGGGGGTGAAGCCGTCCTCTTCGGGCGAGCCGAAGGCGCAGACGGCGTGGCGGGGGGGCGTGTCCGCGCCGGGGAATTGCGGAGCCATGCGGATCAGGGCGACCGACTTCACCTGATCCTCGGCCGCGCCGAACAGGTTGAGGCCGTCGAAATTGGGACCCAGCCAGGTCAGGCCATGCTCGCCCAGCAGGGCGTCAACGCCGCCCGGTTCCAATCCGCGCCAGCCGAACGGCACGCCGCCGGGCTTCTCAAGCGCGATGGCCGCGCCGGCGAGGCCGAACCGCCCTTGCGCCACCGCATCGAGGCGGCGGGCGAGGTCGGAGGGGTTGCGCGATTCCATCAGGTCGAGGGCGGCGACATGGGTCTGGGTCTGGGCGGCGAAATTGGCCCGGGCGATGGACTCGATGCGTTTGCGGGCGTCGGCCTCGCGCTC
>NZ_JAUYTS010000128.1 GCF_030695085.1 Falsiroseomonas sp.
GAGATGGTGATGCCGGGCGACAACGTGACGATGGACGTGGAACTGATCGCGCCGATCGCGATGGATGAGGGCCTGCGCTTCGCGATCCGCGAAGGCGGCCGCACCGTCGGCGCCGGCGTCGTCGCCAAGATCGTCAAGTAAGCGACGACTGAAGGGATACGGGCCAAAGCGCCATGGACAGCCAGAACATCCGCATTCGCCTGAAGGCGTTCGATCACCGCGTGCTCGATGGCAGCACGCGGGAGATCGTCAACACGGCCAAGCGGACGGGTGCGCGGGTGCGCGGGCCCATCCCGCTGCCGACGCAGATCGAACGCTTCACCGTCAATCGCTCGCCGCACGTCGACAAGAAGTCGCGCGAGCAGTTTGAGATCCGCACGCACCGTCGCCTGCTCGATATCGTCGATCCCACCCCGCAGACCGTGGACGCGCTGATGAAGCTCGACCTCGCCTCCGGCGTGGACGTCGAGATCAAGCTCTGAGCGACGGATAAAGGACCGACATTATGTCCATCACAGGCCGTCAGGTTACGGGCCGTTCCGGGCTGATCGCCCGGAAGCTGGGGATGACCCGGCTTTTCAATGAGGACGGGTCCACCGTCCCTGTTACCGTTCTGCATGTCGACAACGTTCGCGTCATCGCGCAGCGCACGATGGAGAAGGATGGCTACGTTGCCGTCCAGATCGGCATCGGCGTCGCCAAGCCGAAGAACGTGACGAACCCGCAGAAGGGCCACTTTGCGAAGGCTGGCGTCGAAGCGCCGCGCAAGACCGTGGAGTTCCGCGTGGCTGAGGACGCGACTCTGGCGCCTGGCACGAAGCTCGACATCGGGCATTTCGTGACCGGCCAGAAGATCGACGTGACCGGCACCACGCAGGGCAAGGGCTTCGCCGGCGCGATGAAGCGCTGGAACTTCTCGGGCCTCGAGGCATCGCACGGCGTGTCGGTCAGCCACCGTTCGCATGGTTCTACCGGCAACCGTCAGGATCCGGGCAAGACCTTCAAGAACAAGAAGATGGCCGGCCACATGGGTGTCGAGCGCGTGACCACGCAGAACCTGGTCATCGCCGGGCACGATGCGGAGCGCGGGCTTCTGCTGGTGAAGGGTGCCGTTCCGGGCTCCAAGGGCAGCTACGTGCTGGTGCGCGATGCGGTGAAGCGCGCGCGCCATGCCGATGCGCCGTATCCGGCCGGTGTGGCCGCAGAAGCTGGGGCGCAAGGGTAAACATCATGGCGATCCAGCTTCCTGTCATCAATCTCGACAACGCCTCCGTGGGCCAGGTAGACCTGCCGGAGTCGCTGTTCGGCGTCGCTCCGCGGGCCGACATCATGGCCCGCGTGGTGCATTGGCAGCTCGCCAAGCGCCGTGCCGGGACCCATAAGGTCAAGGGCATGGGCGAAGTGTCCGGCACCACCAAGAAGCCGTACCGGCAGAAGGGCACCGGCAATGCGCGCCAGGGCTCCCTTCGTGCGCCGCAGTACCGCAAGGGTGGCATCGTGCACGGGCCGGTGGTCCGTGATCACGGCTACAACCTGAACAAGAAGGTCCGCCGTCTGGGCCTGATCTGCGCGCTATCCGCCAAGGTTGCGGCTGGCAAGCTGATCGTGCTGGACACGGCGACCGCGAATGACGAGGCCAAGACCTCGGCCATGGTGGCGCAGCTCAAGGCGCTCGGCTGGGATAGCGCACTGGTCATTGATGCGACGGTGGATGCGGGCTTCGCCCGCGTCACTCGGAACATCCCGAAGATCGATGTGCTGCCGACCGTGGGTGCCAATGTCTACGACATCCTGAACCACGACGTGCTCGCGGTGACGCGGGCCGGGCTCGAGGCTCTGGCCCAGCGTCTGAACGGTGCCGATCTGTCTGGCGCCGAGAAGGAGTCCGAGGCATGAGCGAGACGGCAACCAAGCCGCGCGGCAAGGTCCTGTCCGCGGAGCGCCTGTACCAGGTAATCCTGGCGCCGGTGGTGACGGAAAAGGCGACCCGCCTGAACGAGAGCAGCCAGGTCACCTTCAAGGTGACGCTGGATGCGACGAAGCCGGAGATCCGGCAGGCGGTCGAGAAGCTGTTCAACGTCCAGGTCGAGGCGGTGAACACGCTGGTGATGAAGGGCAAGGCCAAGCGGTTCCGTGGGCGCAAGGGCCAGCGGTCCGATTGGAAGAAGGCGGTGGTCAAGCTGCAGGCCGGCCAGACCATCGACCTCACAACGGGGCTCGCGTAACGCCATGGCATTGAAGAATTTTAACCCGGTCACGCCGTCCCTTCGCGGGACGGTCCTGGTCGATCGGTCCGACCTGTGGAAGGGCAAGCCCGTCAAGGGCTTGACCGAGGGCAAGTCGCATTCCGGCGGCCGCAACAACCATGGCCGTACCACGGTCCGGTTCCGGGGCGGCGGACATAAGCAGTCCTACCGCATCGTCGATTTCAAGCGCCGCAAGTTCGATGTGGCGGCGGTGGTCGAGCGTCTGGAATACGACCCGAACCGCTCCGCCTGGATTGCGCTGCTGAAGTATGCGGATGGCGAACTCGCCTATATCATTGCGCCGCAGCGCCTGAAGGCCGGCGACAGCGTGATTTCGGGCGAGAAGGTCGACATCAAGCCGGGCAACGCGATGCCGCTGGCCAATATCCCGGTTGGCACCATCGTGCATTGCCTGGAGATGAAGCCGGGCGCCGGTGCGAAGATCGCGCGCTCCGCGGGCACCTTCTGCCAGCTGGTCGGCAAGGACTCCGGCTACGCGCAGGTGAAGCTGATGTCCGGTGAGGTTCGCCTGGTGCGGGCCGAGTGCATGGCCGCCATTGGCGCCGTGTCCAACCCGGACAACAGCAACCAGCAGATGGGCAAGGCTGGCCGCACCCGCTGGATGGGCTTCCGTCCGCATGTTCGCGGCGTCGTCATGAACCCGGTCGATCACCCGCATGGTGGTGGTGAAGGCCGGACCTCGGGCGGTCGCCACCCGGTTACCCCGTGGGGCAAGCCCACCAAGGGTGCCAAGACCCGTAACAACAAGCGTACGGACCGGCTTATCGTCCGGCGCCGCAACGCGACGAAGGGCTGACGGCAATGTCGCGCAGCGTCTGGAAGGGGCCGTTCGTCGACGGCTACCTGCTCAACAAGGCAGAAGCCTCCCGTGCATCGGGCCGCAGCGAGATCATCAAGATCTGGTCGCGCCGCAGCACGATCCTGCCGCAATTCGTCGGCCTGACCTTCGGTGTCTATAACGGCAAGAAGTTCATCCCGGTGCAGGTGAACGAGAACATGGTGGGCCACAAGTTCGGCGAGTTCTCGCCGACGCGCACCTTCACCGGACACTCGTCCGACAAGAAGGCGAAGCGAGGCTGACATGAGCAAGCCGAAGCACGAGCGCGGGCTCGAAGAAACCGAAGCGCAGGCCATCACGAAGAATATTCGTGTCAGCCCGCGTAAGCTGAACCTGGTGGCGGGGTTGATCCGTGGCCGCACGGCGCAGGACGCCGTTGCGACGCTGACCTTCTCGAAGCGCCGCATCGCGCAGACGGTGAAGAAGACGCTCGAGAGCGCGATCGCCAACGCCGAGAACAACCACAGCCTGGATGTCGACCGCCTGGTCGTCCTCAAGGCCGAGGTTGGCCGCGCGGTGGTGATGAAGCGCTTCCATGCGCGTGGCCGTGGCCGGTCCTCGCAGATCGAGAAGTGGTTCAGCCATCTGAAGATCGTTGTGGCGGAGCAGACCGTTCCGGCGCCGGCGGCACAGCAGGAGGCCGCGTAACATGGGTCACAAAGTCAATCCGATCGGGCTCCGGCTCGGCATCAACCGCACCTGGGACAGCCGCTGGTATGCGGACCGTGGCTATGCGCGGATGCTGCATGAGGATCTGAAGCTGCGGAAGACGCTGCGTGAGCGCCTGAAGGGCGCCGGCGTGTCCCGTGTGGTGATCGAGCGTCCGGCTAAGAAGCCGCGCGTGACCATTCATGCCGCACGCCCTGGCGTGGTGATCGGCAAGAAGGGCGCGGACATCGAGAACCTGCGCAAGGACCTGGCCAAGATGGCCGGGGCCGAGGTCTCGCTGAACATCGTCGAGATCCGCAAGCCGGAGATCGACAGCACGCTGGTTGCCGAGAGCATTGCGCAGCAGCTGGAGCGCCGCGTGGCCTTCCGCCGCGCGATGAAGCGCGCCGTGCAGTCCGCCATGCGGCTCGGCGCCGGCGGCATCCGCATCAACTGCTCTGGCCGTTTGGGCGGGGCTGAAATTGCGCGTATGGAGTGGTACCGCGAAGGCCGTGTGCCGTTGCACACGCTGCGTGCGGATATCGATTTCGGCGTCGCGACCGCGAAGACCACCTACGGCACCTGCGGTGTCAAGGTGTGGATCTTCAAGGGCGAAGTCATGGCCCATGATCCGATGGCGCAGGACAAGCGCGCCGCGGAACAAGCGCCTCAGCGCTGAGAGTGATGTACGATGCTGCAGCCTAAGCGCACGACGTTTCGCAAGGCCCATAAGGGCCGCATCAAGGGTATCGCCCGTGGCGGCTTTACCCTGACCTTCGGCGGCTTCGGCCTGAAGGCGCTGGAGCCCGAGCGGGTGACGGCGCGGCAGATCGAGGCGGCGCGGCGCGCCATTACGCGCGCCATGAAGCGCCAGGGGCGGGTGTGGATCCGGATTTTCCCGGATGTGCCCGTCTCGACCAAGCCGGCCGAAGTCCGCATGGGCTCCGGCAAGGGCGCGCCGGAATACTGGGTGGCACGGGTGAAGCCCGGCCGGATCATGTTCGAGCTGGACGGCGTCTCGGGTGAGATTGCCCGCGAGGCGCTCGAGCTGGGTGCGGCGAAGCTGCCGATCAAGACGAAGATCGTGACGCGCCTCGGCGCCACGGCGGAGGCCTGAGATGGCGCAGACAAAGATCGCGGACGTGCGGGCCAAGACCCCGGACGAGCTGCAGGAGATGCTGGTGAACCTTCGGAAGGAGCAGTTCAACCTGCGCTTCCAGCGGGCCACCGGTCAGCTTGAGGCGACGGGTCGCATCAAGGAAGTTCGCCGTGATATTGCGCGGGCGAAGACGATCATGACCGAGCGCGTCCGCGGCTCGGCGAAACAAGCTTAAGGGGTTCGGGCGATGCCGAGGCGCGTCCTCACGGGCCGGGTGGTCAGCGACAAGACCGACAAGACGATTACCGTCTTGGTCGAGCGTCGCGTGATGCATCCGCTCTACAAGAAGTTCATCCGTCGTTCCAAGAAGTACGCAGCGCATGACGCGGCGAACCTCTGCAAGGAAGGCGACCTGGTGTCGATCGAGGAATGCCGCCCGATCAGCAAGAACAAGTCGTGGCTGGTGGTCGCGCGGAATGGCGAAGCGGTTGAGCGTCCGGAGGGCTTCGAAGCCCCGGTCGTCGCCGCGAAGCCGGCCGCCGATGCGCCTGCTTCGGCCAGCTGAGGCGGACAGGACATGATCCAGGTCGAATCCAACCTCGATGTCGCCGACAACTCCGGCGCGCGTCGCGTCCAGTGCATCAAGGTGCTGGGCGGGTCGAAGCGCCGCACGGCGTCGGTGGGTGACATCATCGTCGTTTCCGTCAAGGAAGCGATTCCCCGCGCCAAGGTGAAGAAGGGCGAGGTGCATCGCGCCGTCATCGTTCGCACGGCCTATCCCGTGCGGCGCATCGATGGCACCGCGATCCGCTTCGACGGCAACGCCGCGGTGCTGATCAACAAGCAGGGTGAGCCGATCGGGACCCGTATCTTCGGACCGGTCGTGCGTGAGCTGCGTGGGCGCAAGTTCATGAAGATCATCTCGCTGGCGCCGGAGGTCCTGTAAGGCCATGGCTGCGAAGATCAAGAAGGGCGACCGGGTCGAGGTTCTCGCCGGTCGCGACAAGGGCAAGAAGGGCGATGTCATTCGCGTCGTGCCCGAGGAAAACCGCGCCTTCGTGCAGGGCGTGAACATGGTGAAGCGCCATACCAAGCCGCAGGGCATGGGCAAGCCGGGTGGCATCGTGGAGAAGGAGGGGCCGATCAACCTCTCCAACCTCGCGCTGATCGATCCGGTGTCCGGCAAGGCGACGCGGGTTGGCTTCAAGGTGCTCGAGGATGGCCGCAAGGTGCGCGTGGCCAAGCCCTCCGGCGAGGTGATTGACCGATGAGCGGGACCAAGAAGGGCGGCAAGGCTCCGGCCAAGTCGACGCCCCCGAAGAAGAGCAACGCCGCGCCGGCCGCCAAGGGTGGCGAGCAGCGCGTTGCGCCGGCGTCCCCTGCCGCGGTTGCCAAGGCGGGTGCGGCGCAGGCTTCGCCGGCCGAGCTGCCGCGCATGCGGCGCCGCTACGAGGATGAGATCCGCAAGGCGCTCTCCGAGGAGTTCGGCTACAAGAACCCGATGCAGGTTCCGAAGCTCGAGAAGATCGTGATCAACATGGGCGTTGGCGAAGCCGCCGGCGATTCCAAGAAGTTGGACGCGGCCGTGGCGGACTTGATGGCGATCTCCGGCCAGAAGCCGGTGAAGACCAAGGCGCGCAAGGCGATCGCGGGCTTCAAGATCCGCGAAGGTCAGGCGATCGGCTGCAAGGTCACGCTCCGCAAGGGCCGGATGTTCGAGTTTCTCGACCGCCTGGTGACGATTGCCCTGCCGCGCGTGCGCGACTTCCGTGGTATCCCGGGCAACCGTGGTTTCGATGGCCGTGGCAACTACGCCATGGGTCTGAAGGAGCAGATCGTGTTCCCCGAGATCAACTACGACAAGGTGGACGTGGTGCGCGGCATGGACATCCAGTTCGTGACCACCGCGAAGACCGACAAGGAAGCCAAGGCGCTCCTCAAGGCGTTCGACCTTCCTTTCGCCAACTGATTTGGAAAACCGCCTGACAGCTTGTCAGGCAGGTTCCGGAGGATTTGAGACGGCATGGCCAAGACCTCGTCTGTCATGAAGAACAAGCGTCGTGAACGGCTCTCGAAGCTGCATGCGCCCAAGCGCGCCGCCCTCAAGGCGGTGGTGATGGATCGCGAGCTGCCCGTCGAGGAACGCTTCGAGGCGACGCTGAAATTGGCGCAGTTGCCCCGCAACGGCGCCAAGATTCGCGTGCGCCTGCGCTGTGAGCTCACTGGCCGTCCCCGCGGTAACTACCGCAAGTTCAAGCTCAGCCGTAACCAGCTCCGTGATCTCGCCAATAATGGCCAGATCCCCGGGCTGGTTAAGGCCAGCTGGTAAGGAGGGCCGCGAATGTCGCTGTCCGATCCGTTGGGTGACATGCTCACCCGTATCCGCAATGCCCAGCGCGCACGGCAAAGCCGTTGCGTGGCGCCGGCCTCCCGCCTGCGGGAGAATGTGCTCGATGTGCTGAAGCGCGAAGGCTACATCCGCGCCTTCGCCACCGAGCAGCTGCGCCCGGGCATCAGCGTGATCAGCATCGAGCTGAAGTATTCCGAGGGCGAGCCCGCCATCAAGGAAATCGCACGCGTGTCCAAGCCGGGCCGCCGGGTGTATTCCAAGATCGCGGAGCTGCCGAAGTTCTACTCCGGCCTCGGCATTTCCATCCTCTCCACGCCCAAGGGTGTGATGAGCGACAATGAGGCTCGCGCTGCCAATGTTGGCGGCGAAGTCCTTTGCCGCGTATTCTGACGGGAGGATAGACATGTCTCGCGTCGGTAAATATCCGGTCCCGGTTCCGGCAGGCGTCCAGGTGGCGCTCCAGGACCGCAGGATCGTGGCCAAGGGCAAGAATGGCGAGCTGTCGCTCGACCTGACGGACGAAGTGGACGTCACCATCGAGGGTGGCGAGGTCGCGGTTGCACCGCGTGGGTCGGACCGCAAGGCCCGCACCATGTGGGGCACCACCCGCAGCCTGATCCAGAGCATGGTGACGGGCGTCTCCACCGGGTTCACCCGGAACATGGAGATCACCGGCACCGGCTATCGTGCGGCGGTGCAGGGGAAGGAGCTTGTGCTCAACCTCGGCTACAGCCACGACATCCGCTATCCGATCCCGGCGGGGATCAAGATCACCTGCGAGAAGCCGACCTCCATCAAGGTGGAAGGCGCTGACAAGCGCCAGGTTGGCCAGGTGGCCTCTGAGATCCGCGCGTATCGCGGCCCGGAGCCCTACAAGGGCAAGGGCGTGCGCTACGACAACGAGGTGATCCTCCGGAAGGAGGGTAAGAAGAAGTAATGGCCGACAAGAAGCTCGCATTGACGGAGCGCCGCCGTTCGCGGCTGCGCTACCAGCTCAGGATGAAGTCCGGCGGGCGCGTGCGCCTGTCCGTCTTCCGCTCGGGCAAGCACATCTACGCCCAGGTCATCGACGACAAGGCTGGTCGCACCGTTGCGGCCGCCTCCTCGATCGAGAAGCCGATGCGCGAAGAACTGAAGACCGGTGCCGACAAGGACGCTGCGGCGGCCGTCGGCAAGCTGGTTGCAGAGCGCGCGCTGGCCGCTGGCGTGGTGGAAGTGGTGTTCGACCGTGGGCCGTATCTGTATCACGGCCGGGTCAAGGCACTCGCGGAGGCTGCCCGCGAGGGCGGCCTCTCCTTCTGAGGAGTTCGGGAATGGCACGGGAACCCAGGAGCGGCGAGCAGGGCGGCGGTGGCGGTGGTGAGGGCGGCGATCGCCGTCGTGGCCGCGGTCGCGACCGCAATGAGAATCGGCAGGACCGGCAGGACGGCGATGAGCTTAAGGACAAGCTCGTCACCATCAACCGCGTCGCCAAGGTGGTGAAGGGCGGTCGTCGCTTCAGCTTCGCCGCGCTGGTCGTCGTTGGCGACCAGAAGGGCCGCGTGGGCTGGGGCGCCGGCAAGGCGCGCGAGGTGCCGGAGGCCATCCGCAAGGCAACGGAACGTGCCAAGCGCACGATGATCCGCGTGCCGATGCGTGAGGGCCGTACCCTGCACCACGACCAGGTCGGTGAATTCGGTGCCGGCCGCGTCATTCTGCGCGCCGCACCGGCCGGTACCGGCATCATCGCCGGCGGTCCGATGCGTGCGGTGTTCGAGACGCTGGGCATGGGTGACGTGGTCGCCAAGTGCACCGGCACGACGAACCCGCATAACATGGTGAAGGCGACCTTCGCCGCGCTCGGCCGTTGCACCAGCCCGCGGGCTGTGGCGGCGCGCCGTGGCAAGAAGGTCTCCGACCTGCTCGGCCCGCGCAAGGACGTCGCCGAGGGTGCGGCGCCGGAGGCTGCGAATGTCTGAGAGCAAGAAGACCGTGAAGCTGACCCAGACCGGGTCGCCGATCGGCCGTAAGCCGGGTCAGCGGGAAACGCTGATCGGGCTGGGCCTGAACAAGATCCGCCGGACCAGCGAGCTGGAGGATACCCCCTCCGTGCGCGGCATGATCCGGAAGGTCGCCCACCTGGTGAAGGTGGACGGGGAATAACATGAAGCTCAACGAAATCCGCGACAACGACGGCGCCCGGCCGAAGTTCAAGCGCATTGGCCGTGGTATCGGCTCCGGCAAGGGCAAGACCTCTGGCCGCGGCGTGAAGGGTCAGAAGGCCCGCACCGGCGTGACGCTGAATGGGTTCGAGGGCGGTCAGCTCCCGATCTATCGGCGCCTGCCGAAGCGGGGCTTCGTCAACCCGTTCCGCAAGCTCTATGCGCCGCTGAACCTCGGCGCGCTCGACAAGGCGATCGCCGATGGTCGCCTGCCGGCCGAGGGCATGATCGACGAGGCGATGCTGCAGGCCTCCGGCGTGGTGCGTTCCGCCCCGCGCTATGCCGGCGTGCGGCTGCTCGCCACCGGCGATATCACCCGTGCGGTGACGCTGACCGTCTCCGGCGCTTCCGGAGCTGCTGCGGCGGCGATCGCGGCCGCGGGTGGTACGCTGACCCTGCTGGTCGCGCCCGCCGAGGCCCCGGCCGAAGAAGCCTGAGGCTACGGCCTCTTCGCTTCGGAAAGCTGTTGTCGCCCTTGCACCTGCGGGTCCTGGGCGGCACTTTAGGATAGCTGCGACGCGGCGTCCCGGGCCTGCCTTCTCGGCGTGGCATGGGGGCGCCGCTTTCGCGAGGAGGGATCGCACATGGCGTCCGCCGCCGAACAGCTTGCGGCCAATCTGAATCTCGGGGTCCTGGCCAAGGCGACCGAGCTGAAGAATCGGCTTTGGTTCACCCTGGGCGCCCTGATCGTGTACCGGATCGGCTCCTACGTCCCGGTGCCGGGCATTGATGCCAGCGTCATGGCCGAACTGCTCCAGCAGATGGGCGGCGGCATCATGGGCATGTTCGACATGTTCACCGGCGGCTCGCTGGGGCGCATGACGATCTTCGCGCTCAACATCATGCCCTACATCTCCGCCAGCATCATCGTGCAGCTGATGACGGCCGCCATTCCCTCCTGGGAAGCCTTGAAGAAGGAAGGCGAGTCGGGGCGGAAGAAGCTCAACCAGTACACGCGCTACCTGTGTCTGTTCATTGCGATCTTCCAGGCCTACGGCATTGCCATCGGGCTTGAGAGTCTGCGCGGCAGCTTCGGCGCGGCGGTGCATGATCCGGGCTGGTTCTTCCGCCTGTCCTGCGTCATCACGCTGGTTGGCGGCACCATGTTCCTGATGTGGCTCGGTGAGCAGATTACCGCGCGCGGCATCGGCAACGGCATCAGCCTGATCATCTTCGCGGGTATCGTGGCGAACCTGCCCTCCGCGCTGGCCAGCACGCTGGAACTGGGCCGCACCGGTGCGCTGTCCACCTTCTTCATCATGGCCTTCCTGCTGGTCGCGCTGCTGGTGATTGCCCTGGTCGTCTTCGTCGAGCGGGCGCAGCGACGGATCCCGGTGCAGTATCCGAAGCGCCAGGTCGGCAACCGGATGTTCGGTGGTGAGAATACCCATCTGCCGCTCAAGCTGAACACCGCCGGCGTGATGCCGCCGATCTTTGCCTCGTCCTTGCTGCTGTTGCCGGCCACCTTCGCGGCGTTCCGCACCGATCAGACCGAGCAATCGTGGGTCACGGATGCCGCCAATCTGCTGGCGCATGGGCAGCCGCTGTACATGGCGCTGTACCTCACGCTCATTGTCTTCTTCGCGTTCTTTTACACGGCCGTGGTGTTCAACCCGCAGGATACGGCGGACAACCTTCGCAAATACGGTGGCTTCGTGCCCGGCATCCGTCCGGGCCTGCCGACGGCGCAGTATTTCGACCGCGTGCTGACCAGGCTGACCGCAGTGGGTGCCATCTACCTGTCGGTGGTGTGTATCCTTCCGGAAATCCTGATCTCGAATTACGGCGTGCCATTCTACTTCGGGGGGACGTCGCTGCTCATCATTGTCTCCGTGACCATGGACACGGTGGCACAGGTGCAGTCACATCTTTTCGCCCATCAGTATGAGGGGCTTATCAAGAAGGCTCGGCTCGGTGGCCGTGGCACGCAACCGGGGGGACGCGGGCGATGAGGTTGATCCTGCTGGGGCCTCCGGGCGCCGGCAAAGGCACGCAGGCCAAGCGGCTGGAGGAACGCTACGGCGTGATCCAGATCGCGACCGGGGACATGCTGCGCTCCGAGGTGAAGTCGGGCTCCGACATCGGCCGCGAAGCCAAGGCCATCATGGAGCGGGGAGAACTGGTGCCGGACAGCATCCTGATCGGGATGCTGGCGGCCCGCGTGAAGGCGCCCGATGTGGCCCGTGGCTTCATCCTGGATGGCTTTCCCCGCACCGTACCGCAGGCGCAGGCGCTTGACGGCATGTTGGCCGAGCAGGCCCTGCCGCTGGACCAGGTCATTGAACTGAAGGTCGATGATGCGGCGCTGGTCGACCGTATCGCCGGGCGCTTCACCTGCGCCAAATGCGGCGAGGGCTACCACGACCGCTTCAAGTCGCCCAAGCTGGCCGGCGTCTGTGATGTCTGCGGCAGCACGGAGTTCATCCGCCGCGCCGATGACAGGGCGGAGACGGTGGCGGCGCGGCTTGATGCCTATCATCGCCAGACGGCGCCGTTGCTGCCGCATTACGCGGCGCAGGGCAAGTTGCAGCAGGTTGATGGCATGGCTGAGATGGATGAGGTGACACGGCAATTGGCCGCGCTCCTCGACCGCAAGGCCGGATGACTTGACTCCCCCGGCGGGGTCGGTGTAGCACCCGGCCCCTGCGGTTCGGAGGTTCCTCCGGCCGCTCTTCGCCGTTGCATGCCTGATTCGGGCCGTTCAGCGAGATTCGCGGATCGGGCCTAGGGTCGGCGGGGCCCCTGCGGGCCTGGTTATTGTCGGGCCGCAGGCCCAGTTTTTGGAGCGGGCCATAGGCCCGACGAGGAGAGAGGCACCGTGGCGCGTATCGCCGGCGTGAACATCCCAACCAACAAGCGGGTGCTCATCTCGCTTCGCTACATCTATGGCATCGGTCCGCAGAACGCGAAGGTGATCTGCGAGCAGCTCGGCATCCCCGAGGACCGTCGTGTCAACCAGATGACGGATGACGAGATCCTCCGCGTGCGTGAGCTCATCGACCGGGATTACCGGGTCGAGGGCGACCTGCGCCGTGAAGAGGCGATGAACAAGAAGCGGCTGATGGACATGGCCTGCTACCGCGGCCTGCGTCACCGCAAGGGCCTGCCGGTTCGTGGCCAGCGCACGCATACCAATGCGCGCACCCGCAAGGGCAAGGCCGTGGCGATCGCCGGCAAGAAGAAGGTGACGAAGTAAGATGGCTCGCGAACCCCGCGCCGGCAGCCGCCCTCGCAAGAAGGAGCGGAAGAACATTTCTTCCGGCGTGGCGCATGTCCTCGCCTCCTTCAACAACACCGTGGTGACCATCACCGACGCGCAGGGCAATGCCATCGCCTGGTCGTCGGCCGGCAGCCAGGGCTTCAAGGGCAGCCGCAAGAGCACGCCCTACGCCGCCCAGGTTGCCGCCGAGGATGCCGGCAAGAAGGCGCGCGAGCACGGTATGGAGACCCTGGAAATCCAGGTCTCCGGTCCGGGTTCGGGTCGTGAGTCGGCGCTGCGTGCCTTGCAGGCCGTTGGCTTCTACGTCACGGCCATCCGCGACGTGACGCCCATCCCGCACAATGGCTGCCGCCCGCGCAAGCGCCGCCGCGTCTGAGACGCGACGCTACGCTTACCGGGGCTGGGCAGGGGAATAGACCGTGATCGAGAAGAATTGGCGTTCGCTGATCGAGACCAAGAAGGACGTCGAGCTCGGCGCTGATCCGACTCGTCTGGCCACTCTGGTGGCGGAGCCGCTGGAGCGCGGCTTCGGCATGACGCTCGGCAACGCGCTGCGCCGCATCCTGCTGTCCTCCCTGCAGGGCGCGGCCGTCACGGCGGTGCGCATCGATGGCGCGCTGCACGAATTCAGCAGCCTCCAGGGCGTGCGGGAAGACGTGACGGACATCGTCCTGAACGTGAAGCAGCTTGCCGTCCGCATGCAGGGCGATGGGCCGAAGCGCCTGCAGCTGACCGCGACCGGCCCGGGCGAAGTGACCGCCGGCCAGATCCAGACCAGCGGCGATATCGAGATCTCGAACCCGGACCTGGTGATCTGCTCGCTCGATGACGGCGCCAAGCTGTCCATGGAGCTGACGGTCGACACCGGCAAGGGTTATGTCCCGGCCAGTGAGAACCGCCCCGAGGATGCACCGATCGGCCTGATCCCGATCGATGCCATCTACTCCCCGGTGCGCCGCGTGGCCTACCAGGTGCAGCCGACCCGCGTAGGCCAGAAGACCGACTACGACAAGCTGGTCCTGACGGTCGAGACCGATGGCACGGTGACGCCGGAGGATGCGGTTGGCATCGCTGCGCGCATCCTGCAGGAGCAGCTGCAGCTCTTCATCAACTTCGAGGAGCCGCGCCAGCGTGTGGTGGAGGAGATCCGCGACGATCTGCCCTTCAACCGCAACCTGCTGCGCAAGGTCGACGAGCTGGAGCTCTCGGTCCGCTCGGCGAACTGCCTGAAGAACGACAACATCGTCTATATCGGCGACCTGGTTCAGAAGACGGAGCAGGAAATGCTCCGTACGCCGAACTTCGGCCGGAAGTCGCTGAACGAGATCAAGGAAGTCCTCGCCTCCATGGGCCTCGGCCTCGGCATTACCGTGCCGGGCTGGCCGCCGGAGAACATCGAGGATCTGGCGAAGAAGCTCGAAGAGCCCTTCTGAGGGCGAATTCGGGCGGGCGGAGGGGCAGTCACGCTCCCCGACTATGAGTGTGAAACTGCGCTGCACAAATACACCGTGCTCCCGCTGAAGGCGGGGGTTCGGGTTCTCTAAGGAAACAGGACCATGCGTCACGGCGTATCCGGCCGTAAGCTCGGCGTTACCACCAGCCATCGGCTCGCGATGCTCCGCAGCATGGCGACCGCCCTGCTGAAGCACGAGCAGATCTCCACCACCCTGCCGAAGGCGAAGGAGCTGCGCCCGTATGTCGAGCGCATCATCACGCTCGGCAAGCGCGGCGACCTGCATGCGCGCCGTCAGGCCTATGCGCAGATCCGCGACCCGAAGGTGGTGGACAAGCTGTTCTCCACCATCGCGGATCGCTACAAGACCCGCGCCGGCGGCTATACCCGCGTGCTGAAGGCCGGCGTCCGCTACGGCGATGCGGCCGACATGGCGGTGATCGAGCTGATTGAGCGCGATGTCGCGGCCAAGGGCCTCGACAGCGGCCCGCGGCCGGAGACGGTGCCGAGCGAGGCGGACGAGGCGTAAAGCCTCATCCCCTTTCAGGGCTTTGGGACAGGGCGCCGCGAGGCGCCCTTTTTCATGTCCGCCGTGCGACCTTCAGTTCCAGCCGGGTCAGCCAGAAGCCGGCGCCGATGATGATGGCGACGCCCGCCAGCATGCCTGGCTCCGGCACTTCATCGAAGACCAGCCAGCCGAACAGGATGGCCCACAGGATCATGGCGTATTGCCAGGGCACCACCACCGGGGCCGGCGCCAGGGCGAGGGATCGTGTGACGGCCAGATGCGCGGCCACACCCACCACGCCCAGCAGCATCAGCAGGCCGGCATCCAGCCAGGTCACCGGCACCCAGCCGAAGGGCGCCAGCACCAGGCCCAGCACCAGCGCCGCACCCATCTGGTAGGTGGCCAGCACGGTGGCGGAGGTGCCGCGCAACTCCCGCGTCGCCAGCAGGTAGCCGGAATAGAGCACCGTGCCCCCGATCGCGACCAGCGTTGGCAGCAGGCCATTGTCCAGCCCCGCGCCCAGCGCCACCACCACGCCGACGAAGCCCAGTACCACGGCGGCGAAGCGCTTCCGTTCCAGCCTTTCGCCCAGCAGCACCGCGCTGCCGATTGCCACGAAGATCGGCGTCGCCATCCAGAAGGCCATGGTGTCCGCCAGCGGCATCATGGAGACGGCCCAATAGAAGGCCGTCACCTCCAGCGTGCCGCAGGCGATCCGCACCATCTGCAGCCGCGGGCGCGGCGGGCGCAGCAGCGGCACCGCCCCCTCGCGCGCGATCATCGGTGCCAGCACCAGCAGTGCCGCGATGCTGCGCAGCACCAGGACCTGTGCCACCGCATAAGTGGCGACCAGCCACTTGCCCAGCACATCGTTCAGCGAGAAGCCGAGCACCGCCACCGACATCAGCAGGATGCCGGCGAGGTTGCGATTGGCGGTGTGGCTCATGCGGAATTCCGCGGGTCGTGACCGATCGGCGCCTCAGGCGCAGGCGCCTTGCGTGGCGCGCCGCAAAAGCGGCGCGCCGGATGCACGACCGCGGCCGGAAGCACCGGCCACGGGTCCGGACCGAAGAGCTTCGGTCTCACTCCGCGCGGATATTCGCGTCCCGCACCAGGGCGGCCATCGCGGCGCGGCCCTCGGTGACGAAACGGGCGAAATCATCCGGGCGGGTGGCCAGCGGCACGCAGCCGATCTGCACCAGGCGCTGGCGAATGGCGGGCACCGCCACCGCCTCCACCAGCGCATCGGACAGCGCCTGCACCACGGCCGGCGGCGTGTTGGCGGGGCCGAACAGGCCCGCCCATTCATTGGATTCGAAACCCTCGAAGCCGCTCTCGGAGATGGTGGGCACCTCCGGGCGGCTTTCCACCCGCTGCGTCGTGCCAACCGCCAGGAAGCGCGCCCGCCCACCTTCCACCACCGGCCCGGCCGAGACCAGCGTGGTGAAGACCGCATCGATGGCGCCGGCCGCCAGATCCTGCGCCGCCGCGGCACCGCCACGATAGGGCACGTGGATCACCTCGATGCCCGCCCGCCGGGCGAAGGCCACCAGGCCGAGATGCCCCGCCGTCGCGTTGCCCTGGGTGCCCACCGTGATCACCCCCGGCCGCGCCTTCGCGGCCGCGACGAATTCCGCCAGCGTGGTCGCCGGAAAGTCGTTCTTCACCGCGATGGAGGAGGGGAAGGCGACGACCAGGCTGATCGGCGTGAAGGCGGTGGCGTAGTCGAAGGGCAGGCGCGGCAGCAGCGCCGGGTTCACCAGGTGGGAGGAGGCGTCCCACAGGAAGGTGTGTCCGTCCGTGGCACGCGCGACCTCGTTCCCGCCCAGGCTGCCGCTGGCGCCGGTGCGGTTTTCCACCACGAAGTTCTGGCCCAGGCGCTGGCCCATATGCGGCGTGATCACCCGCGCCGCGCTGTCCGCGGCGCCGCCGGCGGAGAAGGGTACGACGAGGCGGATCGAGCGGCTCGGCCAGGCGGATTGCGCCAGCGCAGGCGTGGCCAGGGCCAGCGCGGGGCTGGCCGCCAGCAGGGTGCGGCGGGACAGGGCGGCGTTCGGCAGCATCGGGCGTCTCCGTGTGTTGTTGGCGGGTCAGATCGGATGGGGTGGCGGGGCGGTCAACCCACCTCGATCTTCGCGTCGCGGACCAGCTGGCCCATGATCTCCCGCTGCTGCGCCACATAACGGGCGAATTCAGCTGGCGGGGTGCCGAGCGGCAGGGCGCCCAGCGTGTCCAGCCGCGCGCGCACGGTCGTATCCTCCAGCGCGTGCTTGGCGGCCTCAAACAGCCGCTGCGCGACGCCCGGCTGCAGGCCGGCGGGGGCATACAGGCCGTTCCACTCATTCAGCTCGTAGCCGGGGAAGCCCTGCTCGGCCACCGTCGGAACATCGGGCAGCGCCGCGATGCGCTGCGCGGTGCTGACCGCCAGCGGCTTCAACCGCCCGTCGCGCGCCAACTGCAGGGAGGAGGAGACGGTGCCGAAGACGAAGGTGATGGACCCGCCGAGCAGGTCCTGCAACGCCGGCGTACCGCCGCGATAGGGCACATGCTGGATATCCAGCCCCGCCCGGTTCAGGAACAGCGCGGCGGCCAGATGCGCGGCCGTGGCGTTGCCGGATGAGCCGTAGGAGAGCGTGCCCTGCCGCGCCTTCGCCCATGCGACGAATTCCGGCAGGGTGCTGACCGGGATGTCCCGGTTCACCGCCAGGATCTGCGGCAACACCACCACCTGGCTGATCGGTGTGAAGGCGGTGGCGTAGTCGAAGGACAGGCCACGCAGCAGCGACGGATTCACGGTGTGCGCCAGCGCATCGATCATGATGGTCTGCCCATCCGGCGCGCTGCGCGCCAGATCCGCCGCGGCGATGGACCCGCCGGCACCGGCGCGGTTCTCCACGATCACCGGCTGGCCGAGGAAGTTGCCCATCGGCGTGGCCAGAAGGCGGGATGTGGTGTCCACGCCGCCACCGGGCGGGTAGGGGGCAATCATGCGGATCGGCCGGCTTGGTGCCCAGGGCGTGCCGCCCTGGGCGGCGGCGGCGCGGCCGAGGAAGGGGGCGGCCAGCAGGCCGGCAGCCAGGCTGCGGCGGCTGAGATTGGTCATTGGCGGAACCTCCGGATTGATTTGGTTCGCAACATGCCGTGCCCGCCCGGTTCCCGCCACCCCGCTTCGGGCTAGACTGGGCGCCATGACCCTACCGCCCGACCTGTTCGGCAGCCTGCCCGAATCCGAGGCGCAGGCGCCGCCCCCCGGCCCGCGCCCCCTGGCCGATCGCCTGCGTCCGCGGCGGTTGGAGGAGGTGGTGGGCCAGGATCACCTGGTGGGGGCGGAGGGCAGCGTCACCGGCATGCTGGCGCGCGGCAGCCTGTCCTCCATCATCCTGTGGGGGCCGCCGGGGGTGGGCAAGACCACCATCGCGCGGCTGCTGGCCGAGGCCGCAGGGCTGTCCTTTGTCGCACTCTCGGCGGTGTTCTCGGGCGTCGCGGACCTCAAACGGGCGTTTGACGAAGCCCGCATGCGCCGCCGCAACGGGCGAGGCACGCTGCTGTTCGTGGATGAGATCCACCGCTTCAACCGCGCCCAGCAGGATGGCTTCCTGCCGGTGGTCGAGGACGGCACCGTCACGCTGATCGGCGCCACCACCGAAAACCCCTCCTTCGCGCTGAACGGCGCGCTGCTGTCGCGCTGCCAGGTGCTGGTGCTGAAGCGGCTGGACGAGGCGGCGCTGGAAGACCTGATGGCCCGCGCCGAGGCTGAGGAAGTTCGCACGTTGCCGCTGACGCCGGAGGCGCGGGAGAGCCTTTCCGGCATGGCCGATGGCGACGGTCGCTATCTGCTGAACATGGTGGAGCAGTTGCTGGCCCTGCCGCCGGGCGGCGAACTGCTCGACCCCACGGCGCTCGCGGCGCTGCTGGCGAAGCGTGCCGCGCTGTACGACAAGGACCGGGAGGAGCACTACAACCTCATCTCCGCGCTGCACAAATCGCTGCGCGGATCGGACCCGGATGCGGCGCTGTACTGGTTCGCGCGCATGCTGACCGGCGGCGAGGACCCGCGCTTCATCGCCCGCCGCCTGCTGCGCTTTGCCTCCGAGGATGTCGGCATGGCCGATCCCCGGGCGTTGCAGATCGCGCTGGCGGGGTGGGAGGCCTATGAGCGGCTGGGCTCGCCGGAGGGGGAACTGGCGCTGGCGCAGGTGGTGGTGCATCTCGGCACCGCGCCGAAATCCAATGCGCTGTATGCGGGCTTTGGTGCCGCGATGCGCGCGGCGAAGCAGACCGGCAGCCTGATGCCGCCGCCCAACATCCTCAACGCGCCGACGAAGCTGATGAAGGAACTCGGCTACGGCGAGGGCTACGAATACGACCACGATGCGGAGGAAGGATTCTCGGGCGCCGATTACTGGCCGCCCGGAATGCAGAAGCAGCGCTTCTACAGCCCGACGGAACGCGGGGCGGAGGCGGCGGTGGCGGCGCGGATGAAGGAATGGGATGCGCTGCGAAGCCGGAAGCGCAAGCGATGAACTTCCTCCTCGTCGCCCTGGGCGGCGCCATCGGCTCGGTCCTGCGCTACGCCATCGCGCTTCTGTCGATCGCCCAGTTCGGCGTGGCCTTCCCCTGGGGCACGCTGGCGGTGAACATCCTGGGCAGTGCCGCCATCGGCCTGGCCGCCGCGCTGGGTGTGCAGGGGGAGATGCGGCTGCTGCTGGTGACGGGTGTTCTCGGCGGCTTCACCACCTTCTCCGCCTTCAGCCTGGAGACCGGCTTCCTGTTCGAGCGCAATCCCTGGATTGCCGCGGCCTATGTCGCGGCGTCCGTCGTGCTGGGGCTGGCAGCCTTCGCACTGACCTACGGACTATTGCGCCGGTAGCTCACTCATCCGCATCCACGGCATTCGCCGTGAAGCGGCGCCGGTGCAGGGCCGCGCTGCCGAACTGGTTGGCCAGCACCATCGCCTTCCGCAGATACAGGCCGACATCGTATTCGTCCGTGTAGCCGATGGCGCCATGCAACTGCACCGCGGCCCGCGTGACCAGTAGCGCCGCCTCCGCCGCCCGCACCTTGGCGCGGGAGACGGCGGCGCGGCGTGCGGCCGGGGGCGCGCCGGCATCCAGCGTGGCGGCCGCGGCCTCCACGCTGGCGCGGGTCAGCGTCACCTGGATCTGCAAATCCACAGCCCGGTGCTGCAGCGCCTGGAAGCTGCCGATCGGCTTGCCGAATTGCTGGCGGGTGAGGAGGTAGTCCAGCGTCATGGCGAAGCTGCGCTCCATCACGCCGAGCAGCATCGCCGCATTGGCCAGCGTGGCTTCGTCCAGCGCCCGTTCCAGCGCCGCGACGGGCAGCGTGCCGATCCGCGTGCCGCGCGCGGTGATCGTGCCGTAATGGCCGCCATCCTGCGTCTCGACGATCTCGGGCACAGCCTGCGCCGCATGCAGCACCAGCGCGCCATCCTCGCGAACCGGCAGCAGGAAGCCGGTGGCACCCGCCGCCATCGAAACGAACAGCCGCGGGGTTTCCGGCGTGCCGGGTGCGTCCAGCGTATCCGCGCGTTCCTGCCAGGCGACCAGCGGCAGCGCCTCGCCCGCCAGCAGCGCGGCCAAGCCGGCTTCGTCACCGCACGCCGCCAGCAGCGCGGCGGACAGCGCGCCCTGCACCAGCGGTTCCGGCACCAGGCCGCGGCCGAGTTCCTCCGCCAGCGCGCAATACTCGGCCATGCCGAGGCCGATGCCGCCCTGGTCCTCCGCCACGCGCAGCCCGATCCAGCCCATCTCCGCGATCTGCCGCCACACCGCGGCATCGAAGCCCGGCCGGGTGAAGCGCAGCGCGCGGATGCGGGTGAGGGCGCCACCGCGCGGCGCCACCGCCCCGGCGCTGTCGCGGATCATCTCGACCATGCTCATGCGACGATGCCCGCCTTGGCCAGCCTTGCGGCCTCCGCAGCATCGGTGCCGAGCCATTCTTCCAGCACCTCCGCCGTATGCTGCCCAAGCGTCGGCGGCGCGCGCGTATAGGCCACCGGCGTGTCGGAAAAGCGCACGGGGTTGGCGATGGTCGGCGCGCCATCCGGCGTTGCCGAGAACATCGCGCGATGCCGGATCTGCGGGTCCTCCGCCACCGCCGCGAAATCATTGATCGGGCCGGAGGAGACGCCAACCGCGTTCAGCGCATCCATCCACTCCTGCGCGCGGCGTTTCAGGAAGGCGTCCTGCAACAGCGGCAGCAGCACATCCCGATGCGCCATGCGCTGCGGGTTGGTGGCGAAGCGCGGGTCCGCCGGTACGCCCAGCACCTGGCAAAGCTGAGAAAATTGCCGGTCATTGCCCACCGCCACCATCAGCGGCCGGTCGGCGGTGGAGAACGCCTGCCAGGGCGTGTTGATCTGGGATGCCGTGCCGGCCCGCACCGGCATGCGGCCGGAAACCAGGTGGTTCATGGCGATATGCGAATGCGCCGCCACCTGCGCATCCAGCAGCGCCAGGTCGATATGCTGCCCCTTGCCGCTCACCGTGTCCCGGTGATGCAGCGCGGCCAGGATGGCGACCGTCGCATACATCCCCGCATTGATGTCCGACACGCTGTAGCCGACCACGGCGGGCCCCGCGCCCGGTTCGCCATCGGCCACGCCGGTTACGCTCATCAACCCGGACATCGCCTGGAAGATCGGGTCATAGCCCGGCAGCGCGGCATAGGGACCGGATTGGCCGAAACCCGTGATGGAGCAATAGACCAGCTTCGGGTTCACCGCCGCCAGCGAGGCATGATCCAGCCCGTATTTCTTCAGCCCGCCGGTCTTGAAGTTCTCGATGAACACATCGGCCTTGGCCGCCATGGCGCGCAGCAGCGCGGCGCCCTCGGGCTTGGCGATATCCAGCGCGATGGATCGCTTGTTGCGGTTCATCGCCAGGAAGGAAGAGGTCTCCCCAACCGGCCTGCCATCCGCGCCGACCTTCCGGAACCCCATGCGCCGCACATCGTCGCCGCCGCCCGGCTGCTCGATCTTCACCACCTCCGCACCGAAATCGCCGAGCATCTGCGCCGCCCAGGGGCCGGCGAAGACGCGCGTCATGTCCAGCACGCGGATCTTTGGCAGGGCACTCATGCGGGCAGCTCCAGAAGGGCGCGGGACAACACGTTGCGCAGGATTTCGGAGGAACCGCCGAAGATGGTGGCGGGCCGCGCCAGGAGGAACTGTCCTGCCGGGTGCAGCGCCGGGCCGGGCATCGGGTGCAGCAGGCCCGCATGTTCGCCGGCCATTTCCAGCTGCGCGTCGGTGATGCGCTGGAACAGCTCGCTCGCCACGATCTTCAGGATCGAGACCTCCGCCCCCAGCGTCTCGCCCCGCTTCAGCGCCGCCGAGAACCGCTCATACAGCGCCTTGAGATCGGCCAGCTCCAGCCGGAACCGCGCATATTGATCCAGGAAGGCCGGGTCATCCGCCCGCCCCATCGCCTCCGCCAGCCGCTTCAGCGCGGCGAGCGCGTTGGCGGACAGGCGAGGCGAGCCGATGGCGATGCGCTCGAAACCCAGCAGCGCCTTGGCGTAGGTCCAGCCCTTGTTGACCTCGCCCACCAGCATGTCCTTGGGCACGCGGACAGCGTCGAAGAACACCTCGCAGAACTCGTCATGCAGGTCGAGATTCAGGATCGGCCGCACGGAGATGCCCGGGCTGTCCATCGGCAGCAGCAGGAAGGAAATGCCCTCCTGCTTCTTCGCGGATTTATCGGTGCGGGCGAGGACAAAGATCCAGTTGGCGTCGTTGGCGAAGGTGATCCAGGTCTTCTGGCCGTTCAGCACCCAGTGATCGCCCTGGTCCAGCGCTTCCAGCCGCAGCGCGGCCAGGTCGGAGCCGGCATTGGGTTCGGAATAGCCCTGCGCCCAGATATCCTCGCCCGAGAGAATGCGCGGCAGGAAATGCGCCTTCTGGGCTTCGGAGCCATGCTTGATCAGCAGCGGGCCCAGCATCAGCACGCCCATGTCGCTGATCCGCGGCGCGCCGTGGCGCTCCAACTCCTCGAGCAGGATAAGCTGCCTGGCCGCATCCAGCCCCATGCCGCCATGCTCGACTGGCCAGGCGGGGGCCAGCCAGCCCTTTTCGGACAGCTTCAGGTACCAGGGCTTGTTGTCCCGCCAATGCAGGCGGCGCTGCGGGTAGCGCAGTTCGGGCGGGCAGTTCGCCTCGATCCAGGCGCGGACATGCGCGCGGAAGGCGACCTCGTCCAAGGCATCGAGGCTATCGCCCATGCTCCCCCCAATCTTAGGTCAGTTGAATGACCTTTATCCAGCGCCTGCGCGCCTGTCCATCCCGTGCTATGGCGCGTCCATGACCGTGCAGTTGAAAAAAGTCGCCGCCGATGAGGGCGACACCCGTCTGGACCGCTGGCTGAAGCGCCATGTGCCTGCGCTCACCCAGGGCGCCGTGCAGAAGATGCTGCGGACCGGCCAGATCCGCGTCGATGGCAAGCGCGCGGAGGCGAATACCCGGCTCGAGGCCGGGCAGGAAATCCGTATCCCGCCCTTCACCGAGAACCCCAACGCCGCCCTGCCGCGCACGCCGAAGCCGGTGGATGAGCGGGATGCGAAGGCGCTGCTGCGCATGATCATCCACAAGGATGCGGAAGTGCTGGTGCTGGACAAGCCGCATGGCCTGCCCGTGCAGGGCGGCCCCGGCATCACGAAGCACCTGGACGGCATGCTGGACGCGCTGCAACTGGATGCGGCGGAGCGCCCCCGCCTGGTGCACCGGCTGGACCGCGATACCTCCGGCGTGCTGGTGCTGGCGCGCACCGTGGGCGCGGCCTCCAAGCTCGCTGCCGCCTTCCGGTCCCGCGATGTGGAGAAGACCTACTGGGCCGTGGTCCTCGGCGAGCCCAGCCCGCCCGCCGGGCGCATCAACATGGCCCTGACCCGCCAGGGCGGCCCGCGCGGCGAACGCACCGTGCCGGCCGAACAGGGCGAGGATGGCGTGCACGCCATCACGGATTTCCGCACGCTGGATGCCGTGCGCCGCAAGGCCGCCTGGCTGGAGATGAAGCCGCTGACCGGCCGCACGCACCAGCTTCGCGTGCATGCGGCGGAGGCGCTGGGCTGCCCGATCCTGGCCGATGGCAAATATGGCGGCCAGGCCGCGCATATGGAGGGGCTGCCGGAGCAGCTGCATCTGCACGCCCGCGCGCTGCGCCTGCCGCACCCGACCGGCGGCTATCTGGAAGTGGCGGCACCCCTGCCGCAGCACATGAAGGAAACTTTCGCGTTCCTGGGCTTCGAGGCGCCCCGGACGCCAAAGCCGCGCCGGGTGAGTTGAGGAAGACCACCGCCTTCTCGGGATGGTAGGGTGCTCCGCATGACAGCACCCACTTCTCGCCGGCGCCGCTGGCCCTGGATTCTTCTCGCTCTCGTCATTGGCCTTCCGGCGCTCGCCCTCGGTGCCGCGCTGCTGCTGCTGGATGCCGAATCGCTGCGCCCGCGCCTGGTTGCCGCGGTGGAGCGCGCCACCGGCCGGACCTTCACGGTGGGCGAGATGCGCCTCGCCGTTTCCCTGGTGCCGACCGTCGAATTGCGCGACGTGGCGCTGGCCAATGCGGAGGGCGCCAGCCGCCCCAACATGTTGACCGCGCGCCGCGTGCAGGTGCAGGCCGCGCTGCTGCCGCTGCTCTCCCGCGAGATCCGTATCTCCCGCATCGAGCTGGAAGACCCCGACCTGCTGCTGGAGGTCGATGCCCAGGGCCGCGGCAACTGGCAATTCGCCCGTACCCCGAGCGAGGCCACCCCGGCCGCCCCCGCGCCGGAGGAAGCGGTGCGGGAGGCGCTGGCACTCGGCATCGACGCGCTGCGCCTCGAACGCGGCCGCATCGGCTGGCGCGACGCCCGCAACGGCATGGCGGAGACGGTGGAGATCACCCGCCTCGATGCCACCGCCCCG
>NZ_JAUYTS010000147.1 GCF_030695085.1 Falsiroseomonas sp.
TGGGCTGGACCGCGCGGTACGATTTCGAAAGCGGGCTGGAGCACACGCTGCGCTGGTACCTGGACCATGAGGCCTGGTGGGCCCCGATCCGGGCGGCAACCTATGCGGGACAGCGGCTTGGGCAGGGCCACTGACCTCCGCCCGATGAACCGCCTTCATCCGTGATGCGCGACCAGGCCTGCCCTGAAGCAATCGGGCAGGCCGTGGATGCGGCGCGGCGGTGCTGATCGTCGGTTAGCCTTGGCGGTCCGCCCCTGGTGATGGTTCAGGGACCCGAAGCGCGGGGGGCTTGGCTGAATGATGGCAAGCGCGCCCTCATGCGCCCAGTGCCATCCCGTCCCGCTGCGGGTCCGCCCCGCCGAAGCAGGCGCCGTCCCGGATCAGAACGCCATGCGGCGCACCGAAGGCGTAGCTCTGGTAGGATCGTGCCACCGGATAGCCCATGGCCCCCAGCGCATCCGTCACCCGGTGCGGGATGCGGTTGGCGACATCGATGGTGTCGCTCAGCGCCACGATGCGGGGCGCCGCCACGGCGTCCGACATGCCCATGCCGAAATCCACCACATTGCTGATGGCCTGCGCCAGCGCCGGTACGATGTAGGTGCCGCCCGGCGCACCCAGCACCATGGCGATCGCCTCGTCGCGGAACAGGATGGTCGGCGCCATGGCGCTGCCACGGCTCTTGCCCGGCGCGATGGAAGCGGCGCGGCCCGGGCGCGGGTCGAAGCCGCTCATGCAGCCATTATACATGAAACCCAGCCCCGGCGTGATGGCGCCGGAGGGAATGCCGAGCGTGTGGGTGAGGGACACGGCATTGCCCTGCCCATCCACCACGCAGACCACGGTGGTATCCGGCGGGTCGCGCGGTTCCTCCGCCCGCGCCACGCTGGCCTTTTCGCCCGCGCGGATGCGCGCCGCCAGCGCCTCGGCATGCCCGGCCGAGAGCAGCCGGTCGAGCGGCACGTCGACGAAATCGGGGTCGCCCATATGGGCGTCCTTGTCGATCGTCATCCACTTCATCGCTTCCGCCAGGATGCGGAGATGTTCCGGGCTGTTGTGCTCCAGTGCGCCGAGGTCGAAGCAGCCCATGATGTGCAGCAGCTCGATCAGCGAACCGCCGCCGGCCGGTGGCGGGTTTGAGGCGACGCGCAGCCCGCGATAGCTGCCCCAGCAAGGCGCCTTCTCCCGCACCCGGTAGGCCGCCAGATCCTCCAGCGTCACGCCGCCGCCCTGGGCGGCCATGTCGGCCGCGATCTCGCGCGCCATGTCGCCGCGATAGAACACCTCGGCACCGCCTTCGGCGATGCGTTCCAGGCTGCGCGCCATGTCCGGGTTGTGCAGCACATCGCCGGGGCGCTTCAGCGTGCCGTCGGCGCGGAAATAGACCTGCCGGCCGGTTTCGCTGAATCGCAGCTTGTCGGCGACATTCACCTGGCCATCGCCGCCATGGTCGATCGCCCAGTAGTAATGCATGTAGGGCCGCACCATCACGCCGCGCCGCGCCTGGCCGATCGCCGGCTGCATGACATCGCGCAGCTTCATGCTGCCGAAGCGGGAAAGCGCCTCGGTATAGCCCGCGACATTGCCCGGCGTGCCGACGGCGCCGTAGCCCATGTCGTTGGCCTGGTCGCGCAGCAGGAAGACGAAGCCGTCACGCGACTGGCCGATGAACTTGTCGGCCCACATTTCGGGCGTGGCGGTCAGCGGCGCCTTGCCGAAGAATTCCAGCACCGTATGGATGCCGCGTGCGGGCATGCAGATCTGCATCGCGCCGAAGCCGCCGATGCCGCACATCTGCGGATCGACCACGCCCTGGCTGAAGGCGCAGGCGATGGCGGCATCCACCGCATTGCCGCCCTGGCGGAGGATTTCCACCCCCGCCTCCGCCGCCTCCGGCTGCGCCGCCACCACCATGCCCCGCATCGTGTCTCTCCCTATTGCAACTCTTTGCAGCCAGCGAAGCTGGCCGAGGCGCCCGAGGACAAACCAGCACTAATCCGGCGTGATGCCCGAGGCGCGGATCACCGGCGCCCAGGCCGCGATCTCGTCGCGCACGAATTTCTGCGCGTCAGCCAAGTAAAGCCGCCCGGCGGTGGTCGAGGTCTCGGCGAAGCGGCGCTGGACGTTCGGGCTGGCCTGCGCGCTGCGCACCGCCTCGGCCAGCTTTTCCAGGATCGGTCGCGGCGTGCCGGCGGGAGCGGCGAGGCCGGCCCAGCCATCGGCCACCACCTCGGGGTAGCCCAGTTCCCGGAAGGTCGGCACATCCGGGAAATCCGGCGAGCGTTCCGGCGCCGTCGTCGCCAGCGGCCGCAGCGCGCCGGATTTGATGTGGGCGCTGGTCGCGGTCAGGCTGTCCAGCACGCTCGGCACCACGCCGGCCATCAGGTCCGTGATCGCCTGTGCGGAGCCGCGATAGGGCACATGCTCCAGCGGCGCGCCGGTCGCCGCCGCCAGGCGCATGCCCAGCAGATGCGCGACGCCGCCGGCGCCCGATGTGCCGTAGAACATCGGCCCGGCCTTCGCCGCGGCCACATAGCCGGCGACATCGCGGATCGGCTGGTTGGGGTTCACGCACAGCAGATACGGCGTGCCCATCATGATGGCGATGTGCTCGAAGGAGGTGTCCGCATTGTACTGGATGCGGTCCCGGTACAGCGTCTGCCCGATCGCCAGGCCGCTGATGGTGGTGATCAGCAGCGTGTAGCCATCGGGCGGCATGCGCGCGACGAAGCCGGTGCCGAGGGTGGAGCCGGCGCCGCCGCGGTTTTCCATCACCAGGGTCTGGCCGAGCGTCGCCTGCATTTCCTGCGCTATGACGCGCGCCGCGATATCCGTGGCGCCGCCGGCACCGAAGGGCACGATGACGCGGATCGGCTGCGCCTGCGGCCAGGGGGTGCCCTGGGCGGCAGCGGGGCGGGGCAGCAGCGGCGCTGCGGCCGCCAGCGCGGCGGCGGTGAGCAGTTGGCGGCGGGTGATTCCGGCTTGCATGGTCAGGTTCCTGTGGCTTGGGGGGATTGCGGCGAGCGGATCGTGCCGGTTTCGGCCAGGATCAGGAAGGCCGGCATCGCCATCTGGGCGAAGCAGCGGACCAGCATCAGATCATCTTCCGTGTACCAGCCGGAGCGGTGCATCAGATTGACCTGCCCCAGCGTGCGGCCCTGCCAGCGCAGCGGCGTGTTCATGGCGCTGCCGCAGCCGAGTGCCGTCGCACCCGCATGGTCCGGGTAGCTGGCGCGCAGCTCCGCCTCCGTCCGGATCAGGATGGGCCGGCCATGCTGCATCAGCTCCCGCATCCGAGGCGCGGCGGAGGCCAGCTTGCGGCCCCCGACCGGATAGGCATCCGGCAGGTTCGACCAGACCCGCTCCGCCTCGCCACCCGCATGGTGCACCTGCATGGTGCACAGGATGTGCCCGACGGCGCCCGCCAGCGCCGCATCCAACGCGGCCAGCGTGGCGCCGGGCTGCGCCGGCTCGGCCTGTGCAAGCGCCAGGCGGGCCAGATAGGGCAGGGGGTCGGGGCGCGCCGTCATGTCAGCCGGCCGGCCGTGCATCGACCGCGAGCGTCCGCTCATCCGACCGCGGCAGGAAGCTGATGCCCTTCCGCACCGCCCACAGATTCTGCAGCATCAGCATCGGGATGATCGGCGTATCCGCCATGGCGAGTTCCGTCGCCTCGATCAGCAGCGCCTCGCGCGCCGCCTCATCAACCGTGGAGACGGCGCGGGCGGCCAGCGCATCGAGCGCCGGATTGCTGTAGCGGCCGTAATTGTACAGGCCGATGCTGCGCGGCCGGTCATGCGTGGCGAAGCACTGGGTCAGCATGTAGCCGCCCTCGAAGGTGGCACTCCCCCAGCCCCAGAGGCCCATGGAGAATTCCTGGCGGCCGCCGCGCGCGGCATAGCTCGCCCAGGGCAGCGCCTCCACCGTGGTCTGCACGCCAATGCGCGCCCACATCTGCGCCACGCCCTGTGCCAGGCGGGCGTCGTTCGGGTAGCGGTCATTCGGCGTGTGCAGCGTCAGGCGGAAGCCATTCGGCAGCCCGGCCTCGGCCAGCAGAGCGCGCGCGCGCGCGGCATCCTCCTCCGGCGGCTTGACGCTGGGGGCGTAGGAATAGGCGCCCGGCGGCATCCACTGGCCGGTCGGCGTCGCGGTGCCGAGCATGACCCGATCCGCCAGTGCCTCCCGCCGCAAGGCCAACGACAGCGCCTGGCGCACGCGCAGGTCGCGGAAGGGATTCTGCGGCAGGGGCGTGCCGCTGGCGTCGGTGACGAAGGGGCTCGCACCCTCCCGCGACAGATCGGGAACCAGGTAGATCAGCCGGATGCCGGGGATTGCGGTCACCTGGAAGCGATCATCCGCGCGCATCCGCGGCAGGTCGCTGACCGAGGGGGTATCGATGATGTCCACATCGCCGGAGAGCAGCGCGGCGGTGCGGGCGGCCGGGTTGCTCAGCAGGCGGAGCGACACCGTCTCCCACGCCGGCTTCGGGCCCCACCAGGAATCGTTGCGGGTCATCTCCACCCGGTTGCCGGGGGTGTAGGACCCGTAGCGATAAGGGCCGGTGCCCACCGCGGCCTTGCCGGAATTGTAGTCCGCCGTGGTCGCACCCTCGCCGACGCGGCGGGAGACGATGCCGACATAGGTGAGGTTCGGGCCGAGATCCGGCGCCGGGACGGGCGTGTGCAGGCGGATGGTCAGCGGGTCCACCACCTCCACCCGCTGCACCGCGCGCAGGAAGCCGCCGAAGCCACCGGGGCTGTTCGGCACGTCGCGGGCGCGTTCGAAGGTGAAGACCACATCATCCGCGGTGAAATCGCCGCCATCGTGGAATTTCACGCCCGGGCGCAGCTTGAATTCCCACAGCGTGTCGGTCAGCGGCTTCCATTCGATGGCGAGGCCGGGGATCAGCCTGCCATCCGGCGCGCGGTTGATCAGCCGCTCATAGATATGCATCGCGACGGTATGGTTCGGCACCGCGTGGTAGAAATGCGGGTCCATCGTGGTGAAGGCGCCGCCGAGGCCGATCTGCAGGGTCGTGCCGGAAGCCCTTGCCGGGCGCGGCGCCAGCGCGCCCCAGCCGGTGGTGGCCAGCGCGCCGGCGGCGGCGAGAAGATCGCGACGATGCATGGGCATCTCCTGTAACGGTCAGAGCGTGATGACCGAAGGTGCGAAGGCACCGAAGGTCTGAATCACGCGTTCAAACAAAAGGTTAGAGCGTGGTGCGTGAAACTGGGTGAACGCATCGCGCTCTATGCGCAGGGGCGCAGCGGCAGTTCCAGGGCCGAGGCCCTTTCGCCGCCGCGCAGCAGGGTCAGGCGCGGCGGCCGGCCATGCGGCACCTGCGCTGCGTGGTCGGCGTCCGCCCCCGAAAGGGACAGGCGAATGCGGCTGCCCTGGCGGAACACCCAGGCGGTGGGCAGCAGCGGGATGCGGAGGCGGGTTGCCTCGCCGGCCACCAGCGGCGCGGCATCGGCGCGGCTGAAGCTGCGGAACGGCCAGGTGGTGCGGTAGGCATCGGGCGCCGGGCTTTCCTGGCGGTGCAGGGCGCGCAGCAGGCCTTCCGTCACGTAACGGACGGTGCCATCCGCCTCGACTTCCGAGAGATAGACGAACAGCGCCGCATCCGGCTCGCTCGATTCCAGCCAGAGATCAGCCAGGCCGTGCCCGGCCAACTCCATGTCCTGCGGAAGCGGCGCGGAGGACCAGCCGAGCAAACCCGCCTGACGCTGCCCCCAATCCGGATAGTAGGTGGTGCTGTTGATGCCGGCGATGCGCTCATACCGCGTGCCGTCGCCGCTGCCCCAGGCGAAATCCGCCTGCGCCGCATCCTGCCCCGCCGCACCGGGCGCATCGGCCAGCGCGCCCTCGGCCGCGAGATACAGGCGCTGTGTGCTCTCCACCGGTGGCCAGGATTCCGCCGCGCGCCAGGCCTCCGCATGCAGGCTGAAGAAATGCACGGGCGCTTCCCGGTCGAGCCCGGTATCCCGCCGCAGCAGATAATGGTCGAAGAAGCGCAGCACGGCGCCGAGCAGATCGAATTCCGGCGTCTGATCCCGCCGCCAGGGGGAGACGTTGCAGCGCGCCCCATGATCCCACGGCCCCAGGATCAGATGCACCGGATTGTCGCGCAGCGTCAGGAAGCGGGAAATCGCGCCATTGGCGTAGCCGGCGCCGTCCATCCAGCCGGAGACCGCCAGCACCGCCACATCCGGCCGGATGCCGGCGCGGACCGAATAGGGGCTGAAGGAGGCCGAGCTGAAGCCCGCATCATAGGGCAGCGGGTCCTCGCGGAAGCGGAACTCCGCCATGAAATCGGGCTGGCGGAAATTGCCGGCATGCTCGCGCAGCGCCGCCGCCAGCAGGCTGCCATCGGCATCCTCATCCACCGGATGCGGCCCGGCGAGATCCGGATTGGCGTAGTAGACATAGTTGCGCAGCAGGTCGCGCCGGTCATGGTCCATGGCGACCATCAGATCGTCATAGCTTTTCGCCAATTGCTTCAACTGGATGCCGCCGGGGTAGTAATTATCCGCATAGGTGTCCCACACGGCGAAAAGCGGCGCGATCGCCTTCACCGCCGGGTGGCCGGTGCTGGCCAGGAAGTCGGACGCCGCACCGGGGTAGGAAATGCCGGTGGCGCCGACCTGCCCATCCGACCAGGGCTGCGCCACCACCCAATCCGTGATCTCCGCCGAATCCTCGCGCTCCCGCGGTGAGCGGAAGCTGTCGCGGGTGCCGAAGGAAGCCCCCGTTCCGCGCACATCCACCACCACCACCGCATAGCCGCGCGGCACCAAATGGCGCACGAACTTGCCGGCATTGGGGATCGCATCGCCCTGGCCGCCCTCGCGCAGCCGGAAGCGGCGGTAATAGGGCGTCAGGATCAGGATGGCGGGCACCTTGCCCGTCACGCCCTGTGGCAGCCAGACATCCACCGCAATCCGGCAGCCATCGCGCATGGTCAGGTAGCGGGAGGCCGGCGCCTCCGGCAGCGCGAATTCCACCTCGCGGCCGGCGGCGTAGCTGGAGGGGGCCAGGCGCCAGGCGGCGCCGGTTTCGTCGCGGTCGGACATGGTCGCAGCCTCGCTGGAGCCGGGACATCGGCTGTGTCACCGGTCCGGCATCCATGCGCGAAGCTGCGCGGCTGCGTCAAATGCGTTATGGGTGCCAAACCATGCGGTTTCCGCACAGAATGAGGGGGCGGGATGCACAACCTGCGGTCGCTGGACGCGCTGCGCGCCTTCGTCGATGGCGGCTCCGTCTCCCAGGCCGCGATCCGGCTGGGGCGCACCCAGCCGCAGGCGGGGCGGCTGCTGGCGGCGCTGGAGGCCGATCTCGGCTTCCGCCTGTTCCACCGCGAGAACCGCCGCCTGACCCTGACGGCGGAGGGGCTGCGCTTCTACCGGCAGGCCGAGCGGGTGCTGGCCGGGCATGACGGGCTGCAACGCCTGGCCGCCGGCATTCGGGATGGCCGCAGCGACAGCCATTTGCGCGTGCTGACGGCGCCGCAGGTCGCCAGCGTGGTGCTCGGCCCGGCGCTGCGCACCATGGCGGCGCGGGTGCCGGACTTCACCGCGCTGGTCGATACGCGCATCCGCCTGGATGCCGAGACGGTGGTGGAACAGGAGCATTTCGACCTCGGCGTCACCGTGCTGCCGCTGGCCCACCCCAAGCTGAAGGTGGAACCGGTCTGCGCGCTGGAGGCGGTGGTGGTGATGCGGCGCGACCATGAACTGGCCCAGCTTCGCCAGGTGGGCCTGCCCGATCTGCTGGCGCATGATCTGGTGGTGACGCATGAAAGGTCCCTGCTGCGCCAGGGGCTGGAACGGCATTGCCGGGAGGCGGGGCTGACCCCGCGGCCGCGCTTCGAGGCATCCAACGGCGTGGTGGTCTGCCAATTGGTCGCGCAGGGGCTGGGCGTGGCGCTGGCGGACCCCTTCGTGGTGCTGTCCTCCCCGGCGCCGCACCTGGCCATGCGGCCCTTCGCCTGTTCGATCCCGATTCCCTACGGCCTGTTCTTCCCGGCCTGGCAGCCGCGCCCGGACATCGTGGATCAGTTCGCTGTGCTGGTGGCCGAGACGGCGCGGCGGGAAGCCGCCGCGCTACGGCGCAGCCTGCGGCGGCGAGGGCCTGATATTGCCGCGATGCGCCGCGCGGCGGAGACTGCGGGACCACCGGAGGAACCGCTCGAATGAAGCTCACCGTCTCCCCCAACAGCCCCTATGTCCGCAAGGCGATGGCCTGCGCCATCCAGCGCGGCATCGAGGATCGCATCACCCCCTGGGCGGAAGCCGGCAAGGACCCGGCGCTGCTGCGGCACAACCCGCTGTCGAAGATCCCGACGCTGGTCACGGATGATGGCCTGTCGCTGTACGACAGCCCGGTGGTCTGCGAATACCTCGACAGCATCGGCGATGCACCGAAGCTGTTCCCCGCCGCCGGCCCGGCGCGCTGGACCGCGCTGCGCCAGCAGGCTCTCGGCGACGGCATCATGGATGCGACGCAGCCGCGCCGGCGCGAAATCGCGCTGCCGCTGGATGAAGGCCGCCGCAGCTATATCGAGACGCAGCAGGGCAAGGTGACGCGCGCGATCGATGCGCTGGAGGCGGAGGCGGAGGCGGAGACGCTGGGTGCGCTGACCACGATCGGCGAGATCACCATCGCCTGCGCCCTCGGCTACCTCGATTTCCGCTACCCGAACGAGCCGTGGCGCCCGGGCCATCCGAAGCTGGAGGCCTGGTACGCCAAGGTCAGCACGATGCCCGCCATGGCGCGCACCGCCCCGCCCGCCGGCTGAGCCTCAGCGCGCGACCGCGGACAGGCCAAGCCGCCGAGCCGTCTCCACCGGCCCGGCGGCGGCCAGGCCCTGCATATCCTCGAAGCTGACCGGCTGCGCCGGGCGCAGGGTGAATTCCAGTTCGCCCGGCTGGCGTATGAAGCTGGCCAGCGCCTCGCGCACCGACAGGAACGGATCGGCCGGGCCTGCTGCCCGGGGTGCCGAAGTCTGGGGTGCCGAAGTCTGGGGTGCCGTTGCCTGGGGCGCTGCGCCCTTGGAGCTGCCCGCCGGTCCCTTGGAGCTGGAGGCCGGGGGCGCCGCTGGTGCCGCACCCTTGCGCGCCGGGGCCGGGGCGGGCGCCGCACGGCTGGGCGGTGCGGCCGGACCAGCGCCCGGGATCGGCATGGCGAGCGCCATCTGCGCGAATTGTTCGCGCAGCTGCGCCTCAGGCACCCCCTGGCTGCGCGCCTGCTCGGCCAGGACGCGGCCCATCAGCCCCTCGTCGCGCAGCGAAAGGGTCAGGCCGTGCAGCCTGGCCCGCATCAACTGCGCCATGATGGCGTCGTCATCCTGCTCCTCGCCCGGCCGGGGCAGCGGCATCCCGCTCAGGTTGGTCCGCAGCGCCAGGCTGGCGGCCTCGCTCCAGCGCAGCCCGAAGGGCGCGATATCCAGCACGCCACCTTCCCGCCGCGCCGAGCCGCGCAGCTCCATCCCGCCGGCGATCTCCCGGTAGCCATGCTGTTCCAGCCAGGCGACGGTGCCGGCGGGTAGCGTCACCCGCAGCCCCTGCAGGCCCATGCTGGTCTCGGCGAGGCCGCTCGCATCCATCGAGGCCTCGATCGCGGTGCGGCCGAGGGCAAAGACCGGCTGGCCGCCCGCCTGCGCCGTCAGCCCTTCCATCACCACGCTTTGCGGCGTGCCCACCACCGGGTCCGGCACCTGAACCCCATCCATCAGCGCGATGGTGGTCCCGGCCATGTCGATACCCTGGGAGGCGATGCGCCCGATGCGGACATCGCCGGCGCCCAGCGCCCCGAAGGGCGCGGCCACCCGCACCCCTTCCACCGCCAGGTCGGTCAGCCTGCCCGGCACCCAGTCGCGCAGCGCGAAGCGGCCGATCGCCAGGTCCACCTGATTGTCCGGCTCGCGCAGCTCCGCCCCTTCCAGCGTGAGAAGCTGGACCGAGAATTGCCGCGGGTCCGGCATCGAGCCATCCAGCGGCGGCAGCACCATGGATTGCACCGCGGCCCGGCCGAGGCGGAAGGCCAGCGCGCCGCTGCCGCTATCGCGGAAATCGACGCCTTCGAGGGACGCCGCGCCCAGCACGCCGGGGCCATAACCCTCCAGCGAGGCGCGACCCACGGTGAGCAGGCCGGGCTGGCCGGTGCCACGCAGCGCCTCCAGCTCCATCGTGCCGAGCTCGAAGGTGGACAGGCTGAATTCCTGCCCCGCCGCCGGCAGCGACATGCCGCCGAGCACCAGCCGGGCGACCTCGAAGCGGTCCTCCGCCGTGCCGATATTGGTCACCAGCAGGATGGAGCGCGCCTCCGCCCGGCCGAGCCGCGTCCCGGTCAGGTCCTGGAGCAGCAATTCGGTGACGGTGATGCGCTCCGTCGGTGCCGTGATGGTCAGCTCGCCGAGCCGCGCGCGGCCGGTTACCGGGTCCACCTGCCGCTGCCCGACCGCCAGCCGCGCCTCCGGCCCGAAGGCCAGGCGCAGCCGTTCCAGCGCGGCATCGAGCTGGCGCTCGGCCTCCGCCTGGGCGAGGGCACCGGCACCGGCGAGCGCCAGGGCGCCGGTGAAGGCGCCGGTGAAGACGAGCATGGCGAGGCGGCGGCGCATGGCAGGCTCCGGGGATGATTTGGCCGGCAGCCTATCCATGATGACCGGCGCAGGTCCAATGCCGCACATGGCGGCTGGTTTCAGCGTGTTTCGCCCTGTGGGACATCATGCCGGTCCCCGGCGGGGCGCTCAGGCCGCGATCGCCGGGGTCAGCGGCCGCACCACCAACCGGTCGATCCGCTGGCCACGGCGTTCCAGCACCCGCAGCATATAGGGGCCGATGATGACCTCGGTGCCCACCTGCGGAATGCCCCGCTGGCGCGCCGCCACCAGGCCGCCGATGGTCGCCGCCTCATCCTCCGGCAGGTCCCAGCCGAGTTCGCGGTTGATGTCGCGCACCCGCAGGTCGCCGCGCACCTCGACCTCGCCATTCTCGGACAGGTCGCCGAGAATCGCCTCGCCGCGCTGCACGATCTGGCCGACCACGACCTCGACGATGTCCTCCAGCGTGACGATGCCCTTCAGCGAGCCGTATTCATCCAGCACCATCGCCATCTTGATCGGCGCCTTGCGGAATTCCTGAAGCTGCTCGCGCAGCGGCCGCGTCTCGATCACCAGGGAGGCGGGCTGTGCCACCGCGACCAGGTCCATCTTCGCCGTGTCACCCGCGGCTGCCTGCAGGGCGCGCAGCACGTCCCGCGCATGCACCACGCCCAGGATCTCCTCCCCATCCCGCCCCCAAAGGGGGAAGCGCGCATGCGGGGAGGCGAGCACCTTGGCGAGCATCGCCTCCGGCTTCTCCGCCGTGTTCAGGGCGACGACGCGGGACCGGTGGGTCATCACGTCGCGCACCGTCATGTCATCCAGCGCCAGCACGCCGCGCAGCATGCCGCGTTCCTGGCGTGCGGCGAGATCGGCCGGGCCCTGGTGGCCCATGCCATGCAGGTCGATGGCACCGAGCAGCTCGTCCTCCGTGATGCCAGGGCGCTCGGCTTCCGGCGTCTTCGCGCCGAACAGCCGCAGCGTGCCGCGCACCACGATGTTCACCAGATCCGCCACCGGGCCAAGCAGCCGCATGGTGGTGGACAGCACCGGCACCACGCGCATCGCCGCGGAATCCGGCGACCGCAGCGCCAGCGTCTTCGGCAGCACCTCGGAGAAAATCACCAGCAGCGCGGTCATCACCAGCGACGCATAGGCGACGCCACCCTCGCCGAACCAGGAGATCAGCAGCGCGGAGGCCAGCGCCGTGGCGGTGGTGTTGACCAGGTTGTTGCCGACCAGGATGGCGGCCACCACCCGATCCTTGCGCTCGCTCAGCTTGCCGAGGGTGACCGCGCGGCGGTCGCCTTCCTTGGCGCGGCGGGTGACGAAGGCGCGGCTGGCGGCGGTAAAGGCGGTTTCCGTGCCGGAAAACATGGCGGAGGCACACAGCAATGCCAGGATGATCCCGAGCATCACCAGACTGGTTCCGTCCATTGACCGACCTAACCCCCGCGAGGCCATGCCCGGGCCGCGGAATGCGGCGGGCGGTGGCCAGAGACGAGAGCTACCACAATCGGCGCCGCGCTTGCAGGGGCCGCCATGCTGCGGCGCCACACAAGCGCGCGGGCGCTGGACGCCGGGGCGCGCTGGCGCGAATGTTGCTATGCAAAACGGGCCGCGCGGCATCTCCCCGCGGCCGGAGGACGCCCGCGACGCGCGGCCGAAGGACGCCTGAGACGATGGACCCCGCCTACCTCGCCGAATGGGCGAACCTGCTGATCCGCTGGCTGCACCTGATCACCGGCATCGCCTGGATCGGCACCAGCTTCTATTTCATCGGCCTGGACAACCAGCTGGACCCGCCGCGGGATGGCAACCCCCTGGTGAAGGGGGAGCAATGGTCGATCCATGGCGGCGGCTTCTACCACAAGCAGAAATACGCCAACGCCCCGGCCAGCCTGCCGGAGAAGCTGCACTGGTTCAAATGGGAGGCGTATTGGACCTGGATCAGCGGGTTCGGCCTGTTCATGCTGATCTATTGGGGCCAGGCCAGCACCTATCTGGTGGACCCGGCGGTGATGGACCTCTCGCCCGGCGTCGCGGTGGCGATCTCGGCCGCCATGCTAGTGGCGGGGTGGGTGGTCTATGACCTCGCCTGCCGCTCGAAATGGGGGGAGAACGAGACCTGGCTCTCGGCCTTCGGCGTGGGCCTGCTGGTGGTGGCGTCCTTCGCCGCCTGCCACATCTTCTCCGGCCGCGGCGCCTTCCTGCAGATCGGCGCGATGACCGGCACGATCATGGTGGCGAATGTCGCCATGGTCATCATCCCGGGCCAGCGGAAGATGGTGGCGGCGATGCAGGCGGGGCAGGTGCCGGATGCCAAGTATGGCCGCTGGGGAAAGCAGCGCAGCGTCCACAACACCTACCTGACCCTGCCCGTGCTGTTCCTGATGATCAGCCCGCATTACCCGATGACCTGGGGGTCCGAATGGAACTGGGTTGTGCTCCTGGGCATCACGCTGGCCGGCGCGCTGGTGCGGCAGTTCTTCGTGCAGCGCCAATTCGGCCGCAACCCGCTGGCGCTGCCCGCCGCGGCCGCGGTGGTGGTGGGTGTCATGGCCTTCGCGCTGATGCCGGCCCGCACGCCGGCCGGCGGGCCGGCGCCGGCCTTCGCCGAGGTCGAGGGCATCATGGCCGCGCGCTGCGCGTCCTGCCACGCCGCCCGGCCGACGCAGGAAGGCTTCGTCGAGGCGCCGAAGGGCGTGCGGCTGGATGAGCCGGGGCAGATCCGCCGCTGGGCGCAATCCATCCGCCAGCAGGTGGCGACGGAGGCGATGCCGCCCGGCAACCTGACCGAGATCACGGCGGAGGAACGCGCCAGCCTGATCGCCTGGGTGGCCGCCGGGGCACCGCGCGAATGAAGCCCTCCGCGCTGACCACACACATCCTGAATACCGCCAGCGGCGGGCCGATGGCGGGCGTGACGGTGGAACTGTTCCGCCACGATGCCACCGGCCCGGTGAAGCTGACGCAGGCGGTGACTAACGCCGATGGTCGCACCGATGCGCCGCTGCTCGGCCCGGACAGTTTCGCGCCGGGCACCTATGAGCTTCGCTTCCATATCGGCGCGCATTTCGGCGGGGCGGGGTTCCTGGATGTGGTGCCGATCGTGGTGCGGCTGGCGGCGGGGCAGGGGCACTACCACGTGCCGCTGCTCTGCTCGCCCTGGTCCTACGCGACCTATCGCGGAAGCTGAACGAACGCGCGCAGACAGCCGGCGTTGGTGCGGTCATGCAGACCGACCCTGGCCGCCTGACCCTGCCCGCGCTGCTGATCGGCTTCGCCCTCGGCGGCTTCCTGGACGGCATCCTGCTGCACCAGATCCTGCAATGGCACCATCTGCTGAGCGGCGTGACGGACCCCGCCGATCTCCGCTTCCACATGCTCTGGGACGGTGTTTTCCACGCCGCCCACTACCTGCTGGGCTTCGCCGGCCTGTGGCTGCTGCTGGCCCGCCGCTGCCACGCCGCCGCCTCGGGCGCCGGGCGGGTGCTGGTCGCCGCCTGCCTGATCGGCTTCGGCGCCTGGCATATCCTGGATGCGGTGCTCAACCACTGGATCCTCGGCCTGCACCGGATCCGGGACGGTTCGCCCAATGCGCTGGCGTGGGACCTTCTGTTCTTCGGCCTGGGCGTGGTGACGGTGGCGCTCGGCGCCTGGCTGCGCCGCCGGGATGGCGGGCCGGGCGGGCGTGCCATCGCGGCGGGGCTGGCCTGCTGCGTCCTGGCCGGCGCCCCCGCCGCCGCGCTGCCACCGCGGGAGGTGGACCCGGTGATGCAGCTGTCCGCCGGCGGGTTGTTGCCCGCCTTCTGCGCCGCCTGGACCCGGACCGAGGCGCCTCGCTGACCCGCGACTTGCCCGCGGCGCGGCGCCGGGCCAGTTTCGGCGCCACGATTCGGGATGGAACAGCACATGGCCAGCGCAACAGGCATCAAGGTCGCCATCATCGGTGCCGGCACCATGGGCCACGCTTTGGCGCTGGTCTTCGCGCTGGGCGGGCATGAGGTGCGGCTGACCGACAGCAGCATGGCGACGCTCGACAAGGCTGGCGGGCTGATGGAGACGGCGCTGGAGACTCTGGTTGTGGCCGGCGAGGCCCCGCGCGAGGCCGATGCCGATTGGCTGCACCACGCCGTGACGCGCCTGCCCGTATTGGCGGAGGCGCTGGAAGACGCCGATTTGGTGCTGGAGGCGATCATCGAGCAACCGGACGCCAAGCGCGCCTTGTTCGAGGAGGTGGACCGCCTGGCCCCTGCCCAGGCGATCATCGCCAGCAACACCAGCTACCTCGACCCGTTTCCGCTCATTCCGGCCCGCCGCCAGGGCCGCGCGCTGATCATGCATTGGTACACGCCGCCCTATCTGGTGGATCTGGTGGACATCGTCGGTGGCCCGGAATGCGACCCGGCGGTGGTGAGCTTTGCCGTGGATCTGTGCCGCGCCATGGGCAAGCGCCCCGTGGTGATGCGGAAATTCGTGCCCGGCTACATCGCCAACCGCGTGCAATCCGCCATCGCGCTGGAAGTGCAGAAGCTGCTGGATGAAGGCGTCGCCACCGCATCCGAGATCGACACCGCGATCATCGAGGGCATTTCGCTGCGCCTGCCGATCCTGGGCGTGCTGGCCAAGGCGGATTTCACCGGCCTCGCCTTCACCCAGACCAGCCTGGCCAACCGCATGTACGCGCCGCCGCCGGTGCGCGGGCAATGCGATGCGGTGGATGCGCTGGTGGCGGAAGGCCGCACCGGCGTGATGGCCGGCGCCGGCTTCTATGACTGGCCGGGCGCCACGGCGGATGTGCTGGAAGACCGGGACCGCCGGCTGCTCGCGCTGAAACGCGCGCTGCGGCAGATCGGCACGTTGGCAGGGGAGGGACGCGACCAATGATCACCTACGATCTTCGGGGCAAGGCGGCGCTGGTCACGGGCGGTGCCTCCGGCATCGGGCTGGCCACCGCGACGCTGCTGGCGCGCAGCGGTTGCGATGTGGCGATCAATTTCCTGGCCGGCGATGCGCGCGGGGCGGAGTCCGTCGCGCGCCTGCAGGCCGAGACCAATGCGCGCATCCTGCCGGCGCCCGGCAGTGTGGCGGATGCGGCGGATGCGGCGCGGATGGTGGGGCAGGCGGTGGCCGAGCTCGGCCGGCTCGACTACCTGGTGAACAATGCCGGCACGCCTGGCACGCCCACCGCCATCGCGCCGCATGATTTCGACCGGCTGACGGAAGAGCTGTGGGATGCGGTGCTGGAGGTGAATCTCCGCGGCGTGTTCCGCTGCGCCAAGGCGGCCGGGCCGGCGTTGCGCGCGGCGGGGGGCGCGATGGTCAACATCGCCTCCATCGCCGGCATCAATTCGGCTGGGTCCTCGATGGCCTATGGCGCCACCAAGGCGGGTGTCATATCGCTGACCAAGAATTTGGCACGCGGCCTGGCGCCGGAGGTGCGGGTGAACGCCGTGGCGCCAGGCGCCGTTGACAGCACCTGGATGATTGAATGGACGGAGGAACAGCGCCGATCCTCGATCGAGGGCGCGCTGCTCAAGCGCCGCTGCACGCCGGAGGATCTGGCGGAGGTCATCGTGTTCCTGCTCGCCGGCGCCGCCATGGTCACCGGCCAGACGGTGGTGGTGGATGGCGGGCTGACGACCTGATCAGTCGGCGGCTAGTGCCTGCGGCGTCGCGCGGAAGCGCGGCGCCACTTCCTCCATGAACAGGCGCAGTGACCGTGCGGCAAGTTCGGCCGGCATCGGACCGAGGCGGAAACTGCCGATGACGCCGCCGATGCCGGTGGCCTCGATCTCCGCCATCCGCGCCGCGACGGTGGCGGGGGACCCTGCGATCAGAGCCTTCTCCGGGTCCACGCGCGCGGGCGGCACCGTTTCCTTCTTCATGATGATGCCCTGCTCGCGGTAGATCTTTTCGCGCAGCGATTTCCGCTGTTCCTGCATGGCGATGAAGTTGGGCACCGCGATGCGCTGCGCCTCCGCATCCGTCTCGGCGACGAAGATGTTGCGCCAGCACCAGCTTTCCTGAAGGCAGGCTTCCACCTGCTCCGCACTGAATCCTGATTCCGCCATGGTGGCGCGGTACTGCAGCAGGCGGTCGCGCGTCGTCTCCAGCGACTGCACATTCATCAGGAAAGGCACGCCACGCCGCGCCAGATGCAGCGCACCGGCCTCCGAGGACGCCGCGCGGATTACATAGGGATGCGGCTTGGTGAAGGGCGTGGGCCGCAGGCGCGGGATGTTGAGGGTCCAGTGCTTCCCCTCATGCCGCATGCCCTCGGGGCTGGTCCAGGCCTTGAGCATGATGCCCTCGGCTTCCTCGTAGCGTTCCAGCGCTTCCTCCGCCGGAATGCCATAGCCCTGGTATTCGTACACGTTGTAGGCCGTGCCGCGCCCGAGGCCGACGATGACGCGGCCGCGGGAGAGATTATCGAGCAGCGACATCTGCTCCGCCAGCCGCGTCGGGTGATGCAGCGAGACCTGCGCGACCGCGAAGCCCACCTTGATGCGCTTGGTCGCCGAGAGGATCGCGGCGGCGAAGGTCACCGGGTCGACATATGCGCAATTGCCATCGAAGTGATGCTCGGCGAGCCACACAACCTCGAAACCCAGCTCCTCACAGAGCAGCGCCTCATCCATCGCCTCGCGGATCGCATCCGCGTCGCGATCGGGGTCGCGGCTTTCGGGGAACAGGAAATTGCTGAAGCGCAGCATGCGGCGGCTCCTGACCATCAGCGGAAACCGTAGCCAGCGACTTACAATGCTGCAACCTAATCCTTGCATCGCGGGAATGTGCGGATGTTAGGATGTGCGCTCCCCATGCGGAGGTTCCTGCCTTGCCACAGCGCCGCAGCCTTCTCGCCGCCAGCCTCGCCTTGCCCGCCCTCATCTCCCGCGCCCATGCGCAGGATCGTCCGGCGCAGTTGCTCGTCGGCTTCACGCCTGGCGGGAATATCGACCTTGCCGCGCGCATGGCGGCCCCCTTCTTCGCCAAGTATCTCGGCCATCCGGTCATCGTGGTGAACCGCCCCGGCGCCGGGGGCATGATCATGCTGAACGAACTGGCCGCCGCCGCGCCGGATGGCCGCACCGCCGCGCTGGTGTCCTTTCCCGCGCTGGTGACCGCGCTGTTCGACAACACGCCGCGCTACACGGTGGACAGCTTCGCCTATGTCGGGCTGCTGACCGATGAGCCCTACACCATCTTCGTCGGCCCTAACTCGCCCTACAGGACGCTGCCTGAACTCGTGGAGGCCGCGCGGGCGCAGCCGGAGACGGTGACGATGGCCGGTGCCGGGGTCGGCAGCGCGCCGCATCTGGCGCTGATGCAACTGGAACGCGCGGCCGGGGTGCGCTTCACCTGGGTGCCGACGCCGGGCGCGGGCCAGGCGATGCAGCTTGTCCAGGGCGGGCATGTGGCGGGGTCCATCTCAACCGTCAGCCTGACCGTGCGCGCGCATATCCAGGGCGCGCTGCGCGTATTGGCGCTGATGTCCGAAAACCGCTGGGACCGCGCACCGGATCTGCCGACGACCGGGGAGGGCGGCTGGAAGCTGGAAGCCGGTTCCGCCCGCGGCTTCGCGCTGCCCGCCGCCACGCCCGCGCCCATCATCCAGCGCTGGGAGGATGCGGTGCGCCAGACCGCGCAGGATCCGGAGTTCAAGGCGCTGACCGACCGCGACTACCTGATCCTGCGCTACATGGACCGCGCCACGATGACCGCCTTCGTGCAACGCGAACATGCGGCCTATGGCGCGATCTGGCGCAGCACGCCCTGGAAGCAGTCCTAATACACCGCGGCGATACACTCGATCTCGAGCAGGAACTCCGGCACCGGCAGCGCGGCGACCACGCAGGTGGTGCGCGCCGGCAGCGCATCGGCGGGGAAGGCCTCGGCATAGAGCCGGTTCATCTCCGCCACGTCACCGGCACGCGTCAGCAGCACATTCGCCTTCAGGATGCTCCGCATGTTGCTGCCGCCCTCGGTCAGCGCGCGTTGCAGATTGCCGATGACGATCGCGAATTGCGCCGCGAAATCATCCTTCGGCACCCCATCCGGCCCCATCGGCCCAATCCCGGAGACATAGAGCGTGGCGCCATGCCGGACGGAGATGGCGAAGGGCGGGTAGGGGCGGCCGCCGGCGGGCGGCATGAATCGGCTGATTTCGGGCATGGCGCGGGTTCCTTCTCTGGACGCGGCAGGGATGCGCGTTCCACCATGGAGAGGCAACAGCCGAAGGTCGCACGATATGCCGCAGGTCGATACAGCCCGCTTCCTGAAGGACCTGCACGAGCTGCGAAAGATCGGTGCCTACAAGACCGGCGTGCACCGCCCGACCTTCTCGCCGGAGGATATGGAAAGCCGCCGCTGGCTGATGGACCGCATGGCGGAATGTGGGCTGGAGCCGTCCATCGACGGCATCGGCAACGTCATCGGCCGCCATCCCGGGCCGGGCCCGAAGCTGCTGGTGGGCAGCCATATCGAAAGCCAGAACCAGGCCGGTTGGCTGGATGGTGCGTTGGGCGTGATGGCGGGCGTGGCGCTGGCGCGCAGCGGCCTGCCGGTGGATGTCATCGCCTTCGCCGATGAGGAAGGCCACTACGGCGGCTTCATCGGCAGCCGCAGCTTCATCGGCGAGCTGCCGGAGGACGAAATCGACCGGCTGGCCAACCGCTACCATGGCAAGCCGCTGCGCCAGGCGCTGCGCGAGGCGGGGCTGGAGGGGCTGCCCCGGATTCAGCTGGAGCCCGGCCGTCACAAGGGTTTTCTCGAATTGCATATCGAGCAGGGCACGCAGCTGGAATCGGCCGCGCAGCAGGTCGGCGTGGTCACCGGCATCGTCGCGATCTGGCAGTGGCGCATTCTCATCGAGGGCATGCAGGATCATGCCGGGGGCACCACCATGGCGGAGCGCCGCGACGCCGGGCTGACGGCCGTGCGCCTGCTGGCGATGCTGGATGAACGCATGCCCTTCGCCTGCGGCCCGCGCAGCACCTGGACCTGCGGCCGCATCAGCCTCGACCCCGGCGCCGCTTCCATCATCCCGGGCAGCGCGGAGGTACTGTTCCAGTTCCGCGATGTGGAGCAGCCGATGCTGGACCGCATGGAAGCCTGCCTGCGCGCCTGCGTGCAGGAGGCCAATCGCCGCGAACGCTGCACGGTGAAGCTGGAGGCGCTGAGCCTGTCCAAGCCCGCGCTTTGCGACACGGCGATGCAGGCAGCGCTGGCCGCGGCGGCCGAGGACCTGGCCCCCGGCGCCTGGCGCCACATGCCATCCGGCGCGGGGCATGACGCGCAATACATGGCGAAGGTGATGCCCGCCGCCATGCTGTTCTCCCCCTCCATCAATGGCATCAGCCACCATTGGGCGGAGGATACGAAGGACGAGGACCTCGCGAAATGCGTCGAGGTGCTGGCGGCGGGCGTGGCGCGTTATCTCGGCAACAACGCGCCGGTGGGGTAAAACGCCGTCCCCCACCCCGACCCTCCTCCGCAAAGGCGGGGGAGGGAGAAGCTAACTGAGCAGCGTCTCCGCCAGCCGCAGCAGCGAACCGCCCGGCTGGCGCAGCGCCTCCAGCACCCGGAAGTGATCGGCGCCCGGAATCGGTACCAGCGGGCCGGGCGCATGGGCGGCGCTGCGCAGCGCGTGGAAGTCGCGGCTGTGGCGCACCAGCTCCGGCAGTTCCGCGGTGCCATAGGCGATGGCGAGTGGCTTGTGCACCACGGGCCGGCGCATCGGCGAAAGCTCCGCGATCTCGGCCTCGGTCAGCTTCAGCGCGGCGTTCAGGTAGGTGTCGCGGATCGGCGCCAGTTCGAAGATGCCGGAAATCGCCAGCCCGGCCGTCACCGCCGGATGCTCCAGGGCGAGTGCCGTCAGATGCCCGCCGGCGGACCAGCCGGAGGCGACCAGCGGCCCCGCAATCCCATGCTGCGCGCCATGCGCCGAAAGCCAATCGAGCCCCCGGTGGATCTGCCAGGCGATCTGCGTCAGGGATGCCGCCGGTGCCAGTGTGTAGCCGTTGAAGGCGACGGACCAGCCCATCGCCAGCGCCCCCTCCGCGAGGTGGGAAAAGTTCTCGCGGCGGTTGCGCTGCCAGTAGCCGCCATGGATGAAGACCAGGCAGGGCGCGGCCGGGTCGTTGCCGGGGAACAGGTCCCACGCCTCCCGCTCGCCCTCGCCATAGGCCAGGTCGAGATGTCCGGGATTTGCGGCGCGAAACGCCTCCGCCGCCGCATCGCGCTCGGCCATCAGCGCGGTGCTGTCGGCCACGGCCTCGGCATTGTTGTAGGCGGCGTCGCGTTCCGCCTGGCTGGCGGCGGCCCAGAAGGCGGGCAGCGCGTTCATGGCGTCAGCACGCGGATCGGCGCATCGGCCAGATAGGCCTCGATCGCCTCCACCGCGCCGGTGAAATACGCGCCGAAATTCTGCCGCGAGACATAGCCGAGATGCGGCGTTAGCAGCGTGTTCGGGCAGGACATCAGCGGGTGGTCCAGCGGCAGCGGCTCGCGGTCGAACACATCCAGCCCGGCGCCGGCGATGCGGCCCTCGCTCAGCGCCGCGATCAGCGCGGGCTGGTCGATCAGCGGGCCGCGGCTGGTGTTCACGATGTAGGCGGTGGACTTCATCGCCGCCAATTCGCTGGCGCCGACAATGCCGCGGGAGCGATCCGACAGGATCATGTGCAGCGTCACCACATCCGCCTGCGCGAACAGCTCCGCCTTCTCCACCCGCGTCGCACCGACCGCGGCGGCGGCTTCCGCCGTCAGGTTCTGGCTCCAGGCGATGGTCTTCATGCCGAAGGCCTGGCCCACCCTGGCCACGCGGGTGCCGAGCTTGCCGAGGCCGAGGATGCCCAGCGTCAGCCCCTCCGCCGCCGTGCCGACGCTGTTGGGCGCGCCCTTGGCCTGCCAGGTGCCGGCGCGCAGGCTGGCGGTCTGGGCCGGCAGGTCGCGCAGCAGGCCGAGGATCAGGCCCCAGGTGATATCCACGGTGGGCGCGCCGCTGCTGGGCGTGCCGCAGACGGTGATGCCCTGGGCATTGGCGGCGGCGACGTCGAAGGCGCGGTTGCGCTCCCCGGTCGTCATCAGCAGCTTCAGATTGGGCAGGCGCTTCAGCAGCGCGGCGGGGAAGGGCGTGCGCTCACGGATGCCGAGGATGGCGTCGAAGGGCAGCAGGCGGGCCACCAGCGCATCCTGGTCGGCCAGGGCATCCTCGAACACCTCGATCTTCAGGCCAGGCGGCAGCCTGTCCCAGGGTCCCATTTCCCGGGCTACGCCCTGAAAATCATCGAGGATCGCCAGCCTGTTCAGCGTTGCCATGCCGTCTGCTTCCTTCCGGATCGGTTGGAGCCGAATTGCGGGCAGCGGCGCCGTGTCGTCAATGGGGCGCTACGAGGTCCCAGCGGATGCTGCGGCCGGGACGGATCGGCAGCAGGCCGGGCGGCTGGTCGCCGGGTGCGCCGTCGGCGGCGCGAAGCTGGACGGCGCAGGGGGTGAACAGCAGCGCCACCTGCTCCGCCGCCATGCCATCCAGCCCATCCGGCAGCGCGCCCCGGAAAGCGGCGGCGTGCGCGGCCGCGAGGGCCGGCACCGGCACCCGCACCTCCAGCCTGCGGGCCACGGGCGGTGGCGGTGGCATGTCGAGCCGTGGTGCCTCGCCAGGCAGCAGCAGCGCGAAGCTGCCATCGGCATCGGTCCAGGTCACCAGCCGCACCGGCTGGCCGTGCAGCAGGGTGGTGCATTCCAGGCGGCCAAGCGCGATGCCGCGGCCCTGCTGGTCCCGCAGCCGCCCGATCACCGCCGTCATCCCATCCGGCACCGCGCGGCTGGGCGAGGGGCGCAGGCGGATCGAGACCCGAAGCGGCGCCCCGCGCCCCGCTGCCCCGCCCCCCAAAGCCCCGTATTGCGATGCCTCGCCTGGCGGGGAGGCCGTCGGCCGGACCGGGAAGCGGGAGGGGACCACCACGGTCAATGCCCCGGGCAGGTAGCGGCGCTGCGGGTCCGTGACCAGGATGCGGCGCGGGCCGGGCGGCAGGTCCCGCAGGGAGGTGAGGCCGGTGGCGGAATCGAAGCCGTGCTCGGCGCTGGCGATCCCCATCGCCTGCAGGCGTAGCCCGGCAATGGCGGGCAGGGCGCCCGGCCTGCCTTCCGCCACATAGCGCAGGGCATGGACGGACAGCACCGGCTGCGCCAGCGCAGCAGGCGGTGGCGCCAGGCGCCAGGCCGGGAGAAGGCCGGTGGCGCTCATGCGGGACAGGGCCTGCCGGCGTGGTTCATCCGATCCTCATCACGGGGCAAGTCCAAAGGCTAACGGCTGGAGCAAATCGCCGCAACCTTCGGTTGTCCGGTGGCGTCAGGGCACAAGTATCGCGGTCGCGGCCTGCTGCAGTACATCCGGAAGCGGTGTCGGCCGGCGCTGCGTCGCGCGATCCACATAGACATGCACGAAATGCCCCTCCGCGCTTACCTGCTGGCCTGCTTCGCGGAAGATGCCGATGCCGTAGCGGATGGAGGTAGTGCCCACGCGTTCCACCCGCAGCCCGGCGGTCACGGCGTCCGGGAAGGCGATGGGTGCGTGGAAGCGGCATTGGGTCTCCACCACAACCCCGATCACCGGGCTGTCCACCAGGTTGATGGCACCGGTGCCGAGCAGGAAGCGCGCCACCACCGTATCGAAATAGGAGTAATAGGTCACGTTGTTGATTGCGCACGACTAGCTCTCCCAACCGCCCGGGTGATCCGTCGGCTGGTTCAGGAAAGGATGTTGCGCCTTCACACACGTCGTGAAGTTCCCCATCATTGCGTGCATGGAAGCCGCCATAGGGACGCTCGAACGGATTCTATCCACCGTTTCCACGCTGGTTTGCGGCGCCATAGCGCTCGCCGCATGGGTAGTGCTTGATGTTGTCCCCTCAGATCACCGTTGGATCGCTCAAGTGGTCATGTGGCTATTCGGCCTTGTGGCCGTAGCCAAGAGCATCGAGACCGGTATGCGTGCCTTCGTTCGCTGGCGCGTGCGGCAGGCGGCGGAGAAGCGACGGAGAGAGAGGGATGCAGCTTCGCTCGCAGAAGCAATCCTCCGCGCAGAAGAACGCAAGGCAGAGGTCGAGCGTGAGGCACGCGCCGCGATGGAACAAGCCGAAGCGCTGCGTCGGGAGGAAGATGAGAAGAGGGCTGCCATCCTACGACGCCTCGAATATCTGAGCCTCGCTGAGCTGACGCTCTTTGACGAGGCTATCCAGAAGCGCCAGCAAACCGTCGTAGAATCGGTTCTATCGCCCTTGCCGAAAGGGCTCGCCCAGAAGCATCTACTTCTACCTCCTGCGGGAACGCAGGTTACTGCGGGCTACGGCAACTTGCCGTGGCTGATCCCCGACTTCGTCTGGGAAGAGCTATTGAAACGCGAGAAGGACATCGCTCGAAGGCTTCGCGAAGCAAGCAAGGCCGCTCGGGGATGACATCGCTGATCAGGTGCTACGTCAACACCTCTAACGCCACGCGCAGAAGCGGTGGCACGGGCACCGGGCGGCCAGTGTCGCGGGCGACGTAAACGTGGGTGAAGCGGCCCTCAGCCGCCGCTTCTTCATCACCCGCTCCAAAGACAGCTAAGTCGTAGCGGACCGAGGTGTTGCCGAGATGGGCAAGTCGCATGCCGACCAACACGTTCTGCGGGTAGGTAAGGGGTTTGCGGTAGCTGCATGCCGTTTCGACCACGAGGCCGATGGCTTCGCTGGCCGCGATGTCGAGCGCACCCACCGAGATGAGCCAGCGGTTCACCGCAGTGTCAAAAAATCCATAGAAAACAACGTTGTTTATGTGCCCATAGGCATCGTTATCCGACCAGCGCGTCGTGATCGTGCAATGGTGCGGGAAATCCGACAGGCGGGCTGGCGGCTTGCGCTCGGTCATGTTCGGTCCCTTACGCCCGCGTCACACCATCGGGGTAATGTGTTGACGTGGCCGTAGATGTCGTTGTCCATCCAGCGGGTCGGGATATCCAGGAAGAAACGGTAATCCGTCCGTTCCGGCAGCTTCTTGGTCATCACGCGCTCCGCCCATCCGCGCGGTATGGAACAACAGCGCCGCGGCCGGGTGAAGGGGTTCCCGGTCCGATTCGGACTTCACGCCGCATCGCAGATTCGGGCGCCAAGCGCCTGCAAAGTGTCATGCCTGCGTGAGAAGGCTTCGCGCTCTGTCCCGGGGCCGGTATAGAGCAGGATTACGCCGCCCCTCCCTTCGATCCTGCACCTCCTGGCCCGGGAAATCCCCCCTCGCGATGTCCGCCGCGCCCCAGCCTTCCGCCTCGCGCCTCGAACCCTTCCGCCTGCGGGGGGCGAATTTCAATCTGCTGGTGATGCGGCTGCTGGATCATCGGGTGGAGGCCCTGGTGCCGGCGCTGGGCGACCAGTTCCGCCGTGCCCCTGGCTTCCTGCGCTTCGCCCCCGTGGTGATCGGGCTGGACGACATTCCCGCACGGCCGGAGGAGGTGGATTTCGCCGCCCTGGTGCAGGGGCTGCGCGCCATCGAGATCGTGCCGATCGGCACCACCGGCGGCACGCATGAGATGCGGATCGCCGCCCAGGGCGCCGGCCTGCCGCCGCTGCGCCAGGCCGGTGGCGCGCGGGAGGAAGACCTGCCGATGGCGCCCCCCGGCGCGCCCATGCCCCCGCCGCCCCCCGCCCCGCCGCAAACCGCGCCACCCGCCGAGGCCCCCGCGCTGCGCGCCGCCATGGTGGTGGACCAGCCGGTGCGCGCCGGCCAGCGCATCTGGGCGCAGGGCACCGACCTGATCATCGTCGGCACGGTGAATCGCGGGGCGGAAGTGATCGCGGATGGCAACATCCACGTCTATGGCCGCCTGCTCGGCCGCGCCATCGCCGGCGGCCAGGACAATGCGGAAGCGCGGGTCTTCGCGCTGAATTTCGACCCGGAACTCGTCTCCATCGCCGGCTATTACGCGGTGCGGGAAGGGCTGGGGGAGGCACCGATCGGCAAGACCGTGCAGGCGCGGCTGGTCGGCGAGCATATGCGGTTCGACCCCGTCGGCTGAAAGCCGACCGGGTTTGTTCCCTGGCGGCTGAAGCTGCCGAGGTTCTTTTGGAATGGTTGCGGCGCGCCCCACGGGGTCGCGGTTGATGGGGGTCAGCATGGCGGAAATCATCGTGGTCACGTCGGGCAAGGGGGGGGTCGGCAAGACGACATCGTCCGCCGCCATCGCCACCGGCCTGGCGCAGCGTGGCAAGAAGACCGTGGTCATCGATTTCGATGTCGGGCTGCGCAACCTCGACCTGATCATGGGCGTCGAGCGGCGCGTGGTGTTCGACATCGTCAACGTCATCAGCGGCGAGGCGCGGTTGAACCAGGCGCTGATCCGCGACAAGCGCGTCGACACACTCTCGATCCTGCCGGCCAGCCAGACGCGGGACAAGGACGCGCTGACCAAGGAAGGCGTCGGCAAGATCATCGAGGAACTCTCGAAGGATCACGACTTCATCGTCTGCGACAGCCCGGCGGGTATCGAGAAGGGCGCGCTGCTGGCGCTGTACTTCGCCGATCAGGCGATCATCGTGACGAACCCGGAGGTCTCCTCCGTCCGCGACAGCGACCGCATCCTGGGCGTGCTGCAATCCAAGTCGAAGCGGGCGGAAGACAAGCGCGAGCCGGTGCGCGAGCATCTGCTGGTGACGCGCTACGATCCGAACCGCGTCGAGAAGGGGGAAATGCTGAAGCTGGAGGATATCCGGGAAATCCTGGCCATCCCGCTGCTCGGCGTAATCCCGGAAAGCGAAAGCGTGCTGAAGGCGTCCAACACCGGCAATCCGGTGATCATGGACCAGGAAAGCGCCGCCGGTCAGGCCTACAAGGATGCAGTCGGGCGCTTCCTGGGCGACAAGATCGAGCATCGCTTCCTGGAGCCGGCCAAGAAGGGCCTGTTTTCACGTCTGTTCGGGGGGAGGGCGGCATGAGCTGGCTCGCTGATCTCTTCAAGGGCCGCAAGCCCGAGCCGCCGCAAAGCGCCAGCAACGCCAAGGAACGGCTCCAGATCGTCCTGGCGCATGAGCGCATCGGGCGGACGCGGGAGGATTTCCTGCCGAAGCTGCAGATGGAGATCGTGGCGGTGGTGGCGCGCTATGTCGCCATCGATCCGGGCCGGGTGAATGTCTCGCTGGATCGGGGCGGGGACATGTCCACGCTCGCCATCGAGATCGATCTGCCCGGCCCGCCCGCCACCGCCAACCGGCGCGCCGCGGCGGGCTAGAGGATCGCGCGGCGCAGGATGCGGATGGCCTCGGCCACGCCATCCTCGCCCGCCATCTGCGCCGCGAGGCGACCGGCCGCTTCCCGCATTGCCGGGTCGCTGACCGCCTGGCGCATGGCGGCCGCCAGGGCCTCGGCAGTGAGCGCACGCTGGTGGATCGGCGCCGGTCCCACACCCAGCGCCTGCACCCGCCGGCCCCAGAAGGGCTGGTCACCGAAGAAGGGGCACACGACGGTGGGGCAGCCGGCGCGCAGCCCGGCATCCGTGGTGCCCGCGCCGCCATGATGCACCACCGCCGCCATGCGCGGGAACAGCCAGCCATGCGGCGCGCCCTGGATCACATGCAGTCCCGGCCGTGGCGAATCGAGCGCCAGCCCGCCCCAGCCGGTTGAGATCACGCCGCGCTGCCCGGCCAGCGCCAGCGCCTCCGCCACCAGCCGACCCATCCGCGCGGCGTCTTCCGTCGGCAGGCTGCCGAAGCCCACATGCACCGGCGGCGGCCCGGCGGCCAGGAAGGCGGCCAGGGCCGGTGGCGGGGTCCAATCCTGCGGCGTCGGCAGCACCCAGGGGCCGGTCACATGGGTGCGCGCATCCCAATCCGCGGGCCGCATCACCAGCACCGGGCTGTAGGCGTGCAGCCGCCCGGCCGCCGCCGCGCCGCGCCCGGCGGGTGGCAGGCCCAGCACCTTCTGCCGCCAATCGCGCAGCGGCTGCCGGGCGATACGCTCCGCCGCCCGCAGCATCAGCGCATGGCTCGCCCAGTTCAACGGGCCGAGTTCGGCGAAGGGCAGCAGCGGGGAAGGGAAGGCAGCCGTGGGTGCCAGCGCCGGCAGTGGCAGCGCCACAAAGCCCGGGATGCCGAGGCGTTCCGCGATATGCGGCCCGCCCAGCGCCTTCGGGTGCCAGACCAGCAGCGCGGCCCCCTGCGCCGCCGCCCACTGCGCGTCCAGCAGCCGGCGGAACATCGGCCCGCGCCCACGCATCAGGCGCAGCGCCGCCCACAGCCTGTGCCGGCCGGAAATCGCCGCCTGGCCTTCCGGCGTATCGATCAGCGCCAGCATCTCGCCCGGCAGCGGCGCGAAGGCCACGCCCGCCTGCTCCACCTCCGCCTGGAAGCGGGGCGCGGTGGCCAGGCGCACGGCGAAGCCTGCCGCTTGCAGGCCGCGGGCGAGCGCCAGGAAGGGCTGCACATCGCCGCGCGTGCCCAGCGTCTGCAATACGATCAACCTGTCTTCCCCGCGCATGGCACATCCTCGCGCGCCAGGGTTTTGCCGCCCAGGGCCGATGCCCATATCCGGCGCATGATCACCCTATCCGTCCTCGACCTCTCGCCCATCCCCGAAGGCAGTGATGCCGGGCAGGCGCTCCGCAACTCCGCCGATCTGGCGCGGCATGCGGAGCAGCTTGGCTACAACCGCTTCTGGATGGCCGAGCATCACAACATGCCGGGCATCGCGAGTGCGGCGACGGCGGTGGCACTGGCGCATGTCGCGCATGGCACCAGCCGCATCCGCATCGGTGCCGGCGGCGTGATGCTGCCGAACCACGCGCCGCTGCTGGTGGCGGAGCAGTTCGGCACGCTGGCCGCGCTGCATCCCGGCCGCATCGACCTCGGCCTTGGCCGCGCCCCGGGCACGGATGGCCATGCCGCGCAGGCGATGCGCCGCAACCTGCATGCGGATGTGGACTACTTCCCGCGCGACGTGATGGAGCTGCTGGCCTATTTCGAGCCCGTCCAGCCGGGCCAGGCGGTGCAGGCGGTGCCCGGCGCCGGGTTGGCGGTGGAGGCCTGGATCCTTGGTTCCTCGACCTATGGCGCGCAATTGGCGGCGATGATGGGGCTGCCCTACGCCTTCGCGTCGCATTTCGCGCCGACGCAGATGCGCGATGCGGTGGAGATCTACCGCGCCCGCTTCCGGCCCTCCGCCCGTTTGGCGGCGCCGCATGTGATGCTGGGCGTCAACGTCGTGGCGGCGGCGACCGATGCGGAGGCGCGCTTCCTGTACACCTCCCTGCAACAGGCCTTCGTGAACCTGCGGACCGGCCGCGCCGGCAAGCTGCCCGCGCCGATGGAGGGTTTCGCGGAACGGTTGGACCCGCGGGCGCAGGCGATGCTGGACAATGCGCTGTCCTGTTCCATCGTCGGCGGGCCGGAGACGGTGCGCCGGGGCCTCGCGGATTTCGTCGCCCGCACCGGCGCGGATGAGCTGATGGTGACGGCCCAGATCCACGACCATGCCGCGCGGCTGCGCTCCTTCGGCATCCTGGCGGAGGCGCGTGCGGCGGCGCCCGTTGCTGCCTGACGGGTTGATGCGCCGGGACGGCGGCGGGTCTGTCCGATACGCGTGAGAGGCGGCGCAACGGCCCGCGCCGCCCCGGCCCCAAGGGTCAGACGAAGAGGAAGTCACCCGCTGTCGGGTCTGCCCTCTGGGTGCCCTGCAGCGCGTTCATCATATCCGCATCGGCCATGACACTGGCATCGCTATCGGCCCAGGCTTGGACCAGCGCCACGCCTTCACCGTCCAGCTGCCCGTTTTCCGACTGTATGACGGCGTTCCACTCCGCCTGGCTGAAGCGCGTGTCGTCTCCGGTGCTGACCGGGGGCGTGGCATCCACCGGCGCTGGTGCAGACGCGGGCGCCGTTGCCGGTTCCGGCGGTGCGGGCCGCTCGGCCGCCGGCTGAGCCGCAGCCACCGTGAAGCTCGCGGTGCCGTTCGACATCAGGGCCTGCGACAGGCCCGTATCGACGCCGCCAATCTCGATGGCCTGGACATGGAGGTTCCGGTCGGTGGTGGCCGTCCCGCCCCAGGCATCATTGGTGAACCGGACGGAAACCTGGTGGGGCTGGCCGGCATCGACTCTGCCAAGCTCCACCACCTGCCCTCCCGTTGCGTGCGGCGCGGTGATGGCGCCGTTGAAGACCGTCTCGCTGTTCAGGATGACACCGGCAATGGGGTCACCCTGCCAGCTCTCCGCACCGAGCCTGATGGTCAATGGAACGCCGGCCGGGTCGGCATCCGGCGCTGGTGCGGGTTCCGGCGGTGCGGGCGGCTCGGCCGCCGGCTGAGCCGCAGCGACCGTGAAGCTCGCGGTGCCGTTCGACATCAGGCTGCGCGACGAACCTGTATCGACGCCGCCAATCTCGATGGCCTGGACATGGAGGTTCCGGTCGGTGGTGGCCGTCCCGCCCCAGGCATCATTGGTGAACTGGACGGAAACCTGGTGGGGCTGGCCGGCATCGACTCTGCCAAGTTCCACCACCTGCCCTCCCGTTGCGTGCGGCGCGGTGATGGCGCCGTTGAAGACCGTCTCGCTGTTCAGGATGACAACGGCAATGGGGTCACCCTGCCAGCTCTCCGCACCGAGCCTGATGGTCAGTGGAACGCCGGCCGGATCGGCATCCGGCGCGGGTGCGGGTTCCGGCGCCGGGCTGGGTTCCGGCGCAGGGGCCGGTTCCGGCGCGGGGGTGGGCTGCGATGCCGGGGGCGGGGCCACGATGACGGCCCAAGGCGAGGCGGTATCCACGCCGGGATCGTATGTCAGCGTGATCATATCGGTGATGGTCATGGGGCCGGTGCCGTATTGCGACGGCGAAAGCCCGTTGACACTGTTGGCCGTGAGCGTCGCGGTCGTCGAGGTCGCGTTCCACAGCAGCCTGGCGCTTGGCGAGGCCATGTCGTTCAGGAAGGTGTTGTTGCTGACCTCCAGGGTGGAGCCGCGGTGCACATTGCCCTCCACGCCATAGGAGATCATCACCGGGTTGCCGGATTTCGCGCCTTGTTCGATGACGTTGCCCTTGATGACGGCGACGCCGCCATTGGGCAGGTCGATGCTGTAGCTGCCGGTGCCATCCGCGCCATCCACGATGCGGCTGTCGGTGATGGTGGTGGCCAAGGCACGGCTCTTGATCTGGTGGCCGACGGCCGCGTCGTGGAAGTAGCTGTCGGACACGGTCAGCCTGCCGATCTCGCCCACATAGAGATTGTGGGTGTAGCCGTCGCCGGCGCCGTTGCTGCTGAACTCCGAGTCACGGATCGTGATGCTGCCCGAGGGCGCCGGGTTGGCCAGCAGGCCGTTCTGGTTGTCGTGGAAATAGCTGTTGGTGATCGTGAGATCGCCGCCCTGGTAGCGGATGCCGGCGCCGTTGCCGTCCGGCACCGCGGCGCCGGAGAATTCGAAACGATCGATCGTGATGTCCGTGTTGGTGACCAGGATCCCCTTCCTGTTCCCGGGGGCCTCCGTGGCGACCATCTTCACCATGCCACCGACGCCCTGGAGCGTGATCTTGGTATCGATGGTCGCGAAGTCGTTGATGTAGGTGCCGGCGTCGACCGCCAGAACATCCCCATCACGCGACGCTGCCACTGCGGCAGAAATATTCGAGAACTGCTTGTCCTCACCTATAGTCAAAATCGCCACTATAAATTCCTTACGATATTGGCGGTCCGCGACAATCAAAAATCATCGTGGCGTGGAGGAGTCAAGTTAGAGAAAAAATTGTTCGGTGTTCGTTCAGAAATTCAGGCAAACCAGAACTGTATTAGATTATTCTACGCGCTGAATAGGTCCGGATTAACTTCCGACGAATGTGTTCATTCTATGTCGTGATTCGGCGCTGATATGGCGATGGCGGCGTGACTGCTGCCGCTTCGGATCTCGTCCGGCGAGGCTTGGGCCGGTCGTCCGCGGCGGCACTGGCCGTGCAGGCTCATCCCCGTTCCCGCAGGGCTCCGGGCTGCATCCTTTCGCATCCTCGCCCGTTACGCATTCGGCGCATCATGTGCCGTGATGAAGGGACCGGGGATGCGCTGCCGCGCTGTGACATGAGAAGCCTGCACCTTCGGCCTGAACCGATACGCCCCGACCCCACGACCGGGCTTCTCGCCGCGCTGCGCGAAGCGGCCGCCCATATCGCTGCGGAAGCGGCGACACTGGATGTCGATGGCGCCTTCCCCGGGGCGGGTGTCGCCGCGCTGCGCGACATCGGCCTGCTGACCGCCCCCCTGCCGCGCGCCCTTGGCGGCGCAGGCCTTGGCACCACGCCGGAAGGGGCCGCGCCGCTGGCCACCGCGCTGCGGCTGGTCGGCCGCGCCAGCCTGCCGCTGGGTCGGCTCTATGAGGGTCATGTGAACGCGCTGCGCCTGGTGCTGCGCCATGGCAGCCCTGCGCAGGCCGAGGCCGCGGCGCGGGATGCACGGCGAGGCTGCTTCTTCGGCGTCTGGAACACCGATGGCTTCAACGAGCCGCCCCTGGCCGTGGCGGACGGCGTGCTGCGCGGGCGAAAGATCCTGTGTTCCGGTGCCGGCCGGGTGGACCGTGCGCTGGTCACGGCACGGGACAGCGTCGCGGCGCCGCCGCAGATGCTGCTGGTTGATCTTGCGCCGGGGGAGCGGGCGGATCTGTCGCCCTGGACCGCGCAGGGCATGCGCGCCTCCGCCACCGGCGCCGTGGATTTCACCGGCCTGCCTGCCGTGCTGATCGGCCAGCAGGGCGATTACCTGCGCCAGCCGGATTTCTCCGGCGGCGCCTGGCGCTTCGCCGCCGTGCAATGCGGCGGGGTGGAAGCGGTGCTCGGCCTGCTCCGCGCGCATCTCAGCCACACCGGCCGAGGCGGTGACCCGCACCAGGCGGCGCGGCTCGGCCAGGCTGCGATGGCGGCGGAGACGGCGCGGCTCTGGGTGCACTCCGCCGCGCAACGCGCCGAAGCGGCGCTGCCGGAGGCGGACACCGTGGCCTATGTGAACCTGGCACGGCTGGCGGTGGAGCGGACGGCGCTGGATGTGCTGGAACTGGCGCAGCGCTCCATCGGGTTGCAGGCCTTCATGCGCCCCAACCCCATCGAGCGCGTCGCCCGCGACCTCGCCACCTATCTGCGCCAGCCGGCGCCGGACCGGGCGCTGGTCGGCGCGGCGGCGCATGTGCTGGAGGCGGCGGCGGAGCCGGGTGACCTGTGGGGCTGATCCCGGCCGGGGATTGGCTGCGCGCGGCGGAGCGCGACCTGCCCCGCGGCGCCGACCCCGCCGCGCTGCTCGGCCCGGATGGCGCGGCGCTGGTGCTGGCGCCGCATCCGGATGATGAGAGCGTCGGCTGCGGCGGGCTTCTCGCCGCCTGCGCCGCGGCGGGGCGGAGGGTGACGGTGGTGGTGGTCAGCGATGGCGCCGGGTCCCACCCCGGCTCCCGCACCTGGCCGCCCGTGCGCCTCGCGGAGCTGCGCCAGGCGGAGACGCGGGATGCGGTGGCGGCGCTGGGTCTGGATGCGGCGCGGGACCTGCATTTCCTGGGGCTGCCCGATCGCAGCGTGCCGCGCGAAGGTGCGGCCTTCGACGCGGCGCTGGCGCGGCTGCTGGATTTGGCGCCGCCGTCCTGCACCATCTTCGCCGCCTGGCAGCACGACCCGCATGCCGACCACGCCGCCAGCTTCGTCCTGGCTGCGGCGCTGCGGCAGCGCCTTGCGGCCCGGCTATTCGCCTACCCGGTCTGGGGCCTGGCCCATGCGCATCCCGTGCCCGGCTTCCCGCTGGCCCCGCCGCCTGAATTGCCGGCGCCGCCGCGCGGCCATCGCCTGGATGTCTCGGCCTGGCTGCCCGCCAAGCGCCGCGCCATCGCCGCCCACCGGTCCCAGCTCGGCCAGGTGGTGCAGGACGATCCGGCTGGCTTCGTGCTGCCACAGGCGCTGCTGGACCTCGCCTGCCGGGCGGAGGAACTGTTCCTGGAGGATCCGGCATGAGCCTGCCACCGGCGTATTTCGAGGCGCTGTACCAGGCCGACCCCGACCCCTGGCGCTTCGCCGAAAGCGACTACGAACGCGACAAATACGCAGCCACCCTCGCCGCCCTGCCGCGCCGCCGCTACCGACGCGCCTTCGAGGCCGGCTGTTCCATCGGCGTGCTGACGGCGGCGCTGGCGCCACGCTGCGACGCGCTGCTGGCGGTGGATGCGGCGGCCGCGCCCTTGCAGGCGGCGCGGGACCGCTGCGCCGCGCTGCCGCAGGTCACGCTGCGCCAGGCGGTGCTGCCGGCGGATTGGCCGGCGGCGCGCTTCGACCTGATGCTGTTTTCCGAGGTTCTGTACTATCTGGACCGGGACGATCTGCACCGCCTGGCGGCACGGACAGCGGCCAGCCTGGCAGCGGGCGGCGACATCCTGCTGGTGCATTGGACGGGCGAGACGGACTACCCGCTGACCGGCGATGCGGCCGCCGAGGCCTTCTGCGCTGCCCTCTCGTCGCAGGCCGAGGTCACCTGGCAAAACCGCGCAGATCGCTACCGGCTGGACCTGCTGCGCGGCCGCTGAACACCGCCCGGCCCAGGCGCAGCAGCTTCAGCAGGGTGCGACCGCGGGCGATTTCCTCCGGCAGATCGGCAAGCCGCAGCGGCCGGCGGCGCAGCGCCGGTGCGGCGCGCTGCAACTCCTCCCAGGCCGGCCAGAAATGCGGCATCGCGGCGATGGCGCGCAGCCTCTCGCGCGGCAGGCCGAGCGCCAGCGCCAGCCGGGCCGGGTCGCCCAGGCGGGGCCGGCCGGAATGCAGGCGCCGCAGCGCGTGGCGGCAGCGCAGCCGCAGCAGCGCGGCGAGGGCGGGCTCCAGCCTGTCATCGACCGGTGCATCGGGCTGCGCCAGGCGCTGGCGCAGCGTATCCGCCATGCCACCCACCGCCCGCCCCTCCAGGCGGCATGAGACGATGACGCGCGCCGCCGGGCTGTGCCGCACCCGCAGCCCGGCGCCGAGCAATGCCGCGAACAGGGCGCGATCCTCCCCCACCGGCAACTCCGGCAGCCCGCCGACGGCGCGATAGGCGGACAGGCGCAGCGCGATGGAGGCGCCGGAATGCACGGCGTGGCGCGGCCAGGGGTCGTGCGGGTCGGAATCGACCAGGGTTGCCAGTTCCTCCAGCAGCGCGGCGTAGCGGGCCTCCATCGCCTCCCACCTCCGCAAGGACGCGGGCAGCAACGCGGCTTCGGTGGGGTCCGTGGCGTAGGTGCCGGCCACGGCATCCGCGCCGGCGGCGAAGGCGGCCAGGTTGGCGGCGATCCAGCCGGGGGTGGCGCGGCCATCCGCATCGGTGCTGAACAGCAGCGGATCGGGCCCTGGCGCCGCGCCGAACAGGGCCGCGCCGGCATCCATCGCCGCGCGGCGGGCGCCGCCGGCATGGGCGCGGCGGGGCGGCAGGCAGCATTCGGCCACCTCCAGCCGATAGGGCAGGGCCGGTGCCAGGCTGCGGGCCAGACCGGCGGTGTCGTCGCTGCAATTATTGGCCAGCACCAGCACGGCGATCGCGTCCTGCTGCACGCCCTGCTGCACCGCCAGGGCCGCAAGGCAGGCGGGCAATTGGTCGGCCTCGTCCCGTGCAGGGATGGCGATGACAAGGCGCGGCGGGGAGGGGGATGAAATCGGCATTGGGCGCCGGGCAAACGCCCCCCACCCCGGGGCCGTTCCGTCACGGAACCGTTGGAAGGGTCAGTGACCGTTTGAGAACACCTGCAGGTCGTCAGCCGCCGGCATTCTCAAACGGTCACTCAGGTCACCGCGCCGGTGATGAAATCGGCCGCGCGTTCCGCGATCATCAACGTCGTCGCATAGGTGTTGGCGGACGGCATGGACGGCATGATCGAGGCATCCACCACGCGCAGCCCGGCCAGCCCATGCACCAGCAGCCGGTCGCTGACTACGGCGGTCGGGTCCGTCTCCGGCCCCATCCGCGCCGTGCCGATCAGGTGGTAGGTGGTGCTGCCGTTCCTTTTGGCGAAATCGAGCAACTCGTCATCGCCCTGCACCTTCGGCCCCGGCAGCGTTTCGCCATCCAGATACTGGCCCAGCTCCGGCGTGCCGAGCATCCGGCGCAGCAGCTTCATGCCGCCGAGATGCACGCGGATATCCATCGGGTCCGACAGGTAGTTCGGGTTGATCTCCGGGTCCTCGAACACGTCGGTGCTGCGCGCCCGCACCCAGCCGGTGCTTTCGGGGCGGTGTTGCCAGGCGCCGGCGGTGACGCCGGGGTAGTCGTCCAGCACATAGACCTTGCCCTCGGCGTAACTGCCGGGGGTGAAGACGCATTGCAGATCGGGCTGGTCCAGCCCCTCGAAGCTTTTCCAGAAGACATGCACATGGGATGGCGTGGTGGCCAGGATGCTCGGCCGCCCGGTGGCCCAGCGGGCGATCTGCGCGCCGAGCTTCAGGCCGCGCGCCAATTCGTTCAGCGTCTCCACGCCCGGCTTGGCGCGCATGACGAAGCGGCTGGCATAATGGTCGCGGAAGTTGGACCCGACGCCGCGCACATCGCGCACCACCGGCACGCCAAGCCGCCCCAGCAATTCCGCAGGCCCGACGCCCGAGATCTGCAGCAGCCGCGCCGTATTCACCGTGCCGGAACACAGGATCACCTCCCGCCGCGCCATCACCTGCCGCGGCGCCGCGCCGCGCGCGGTAAGGTAGGCGATGCCGGTGGCGCGGGTGCCCTCGAACAGGATGCGGCTGGCGCGGGCGTTGGTGCGGACTTCCAGGTTCGGCCGCTTCATCGCCGGCCTCAGGAAGGCCACGGCGGCGGAGATGCGGCGGCCGTTGCGGATGGTGCGCTGGTAGTAGCCGACGCCGGCCTGTTGGCCGCTGTTGTAGTCCGGCGCGCGGGGGATGCCGATGCCCTCGCAGCCGCGGATGAAGGCCTCCGAGACCTGGTTGATCCAGTCCATGTCGGTGATCGGGATGCCATCCGCATTGCGGCCGCGCGACTCGCCGATTTCCTTCCCCACCGGGCCGATGCGATTCTCGCTGCGCCGGTAATAGGGCAGGCAATCCGCATAGCCCCAGCCGCGATTGCCGCGCTGCGCCCAACTGTCCAGATCGGTCGGCTGGCCGCGATTGTAGATCAGCCCGTTGACGGAGGAAGACCCGCCCAGCGTGCGCCCCTGCGTCGTGCTGATGCGCCGCCCGCCGGTCATCGGGATGGCCTCGGTCTTGAACTGCCAGGTCACCGCCGGGTTGGCGAGCGTCTTGATGAAGCCGGCCGGGATATGGATGAAGGGGTTGCGGTCCGGCGGCCCGGCTTCCAGCACGCAGACGGTGACAGCCGGGTCAGCCGTCAGCCGGTTGGCCAGCACCGATCCGGCCGCGCCGGACCCGACGATGACGTAGTCGAAGCTTTCGGTCACGGCGCGGATTTCAGCAGCACCACGGCCTCGATCTCCACGGCGATGCCGCGAGGCAGGCTGGCCAGGCCCACGGCGGAGCGTGCCGGGCGGCCGGAATCGCCGAACACCTCCACGAACAAATCGGTACAGCCGTTGATGACTTCCGGCTGGTGGCCGAATTCCGGCACGGCGCGGACCATGCCGAGCACCTTCAGGATGGTGTCCACCCGGTCCAGCGAACCCAGCGCGCCGCGCATATTGGCCAGCAGGTTGATGCCGCAGAGCCGCGCCGCCTCATACCCCTGCGCCACATCGAGATCGGCGCCGACCAGCCCGGTGATCGAACTGCCATCCGCCCGCCGCGGCCCCACGCCCGAGAGGAACAGGAGCCCCCCGCCGATCCGCCAGGGCACGTAGTTGCCCATCGGCTTCGGCGAGGGCGGCAGTTCCAGGCCGAGTTCGGCGAGGCGGCGTTCGGCGGACATGGGGCGGCTCCGTGGCGGGAATGGTTCCTAATCTGCCGGGCAGGGCGCCGCTGATCCATCCCCCGATTGAGGCTGGCGCGTCACTCCCACTCGATGGTCAATCAGAGTCTTAGGCACAAGTTTTCATTCAGAAATTCGCCCCATAACGCCGTCATATACCGTCATCCATACCGTCAGATGATAGCCTCAGAGAGCCCGCCCGGATGGCAGCCCGAGCATCGCCGCTCACAGCCAATCAGTGCGCACTTCTAGCCGCGCCGCGTCAGAAGGCGGAGCTTCTCCAACGCTACACGCTCGCTTTCCTTGTGGTCGATCGTCCCGGCGAACCGCCCCGCCGCGTCAAGCAGGAAGATGCTGGCGGAATGGTCCATCGTGTAGCCGCCGCCCTCCAGCGGAACGCGGCGGTAGATGACACGAAAGCCGCGTGCAGCCGCCGCGATCTGCGCCTCGGTGCCGGTCAGCCCGATGATCTTCCGATCAAAGGCCTCCAGGTAGGCGGCCATCGCCTGCGGCGTGTCGCGCTCGCCGTCGACGCTCACGAACAGCCAATGAAGCTGGTCCGCATCGGCGCCCAGCGCCTCGATGAAGCCCGTCATCTCGGTGAGCGTGGTCGGGCAGACATCGGGGCAATAGGTGAAGCCGAAGAACACCGCCATCGGCCGGCCGCGGAAGTCGCGTTCGGTGACCGCGCGGCCGCGGTGGTCGGTCAGGCTGAAGGGCCCGCCGATCGCCAGCGTCTGCGGCCCGGTCGCGACGCGCGGCGGCGCCAGCGGACCATCGGAGACCAGCCACCCGCCGGTGGTGGCCAGCAGCAGGAAGCCCACGACGCCAACGGCGCCCCAGGCCACCCAACGGATGATGCGCAGCATCGTCGCCTCAATGCCCCTGGTGCGGCCCGGTGCCGCGCGCACCCGGCGCATCGACGGCTAGTTCGACCGCAACACGCCCCGCGCGCTCGAACACGAGGGTGAGCGGCACGCTGGCGCCCTGTTGGAAGCCGCCTTGTGGCCCGATCAGCATCAGATGCTGGCCGCCAGGTGCCAACCGCACCTCCCCGCCTGGCGGCACCGCAATGCCGTCGGTGATCGGGCGCATGCGCATGATGCCGTCGGTGACGGACATCTCGTGCAACTCGACGCGCGCCGCGCGCGGCGTCTCGGCGGCGACCAGCCGATCCGGCGCGGAGCCGGTGTTGCGGATCACCATGTAGCCGGCGGCAGTCGGCGCCGCGGCGCCCACGGCGCGCGTCCAGGGATGGTCGATGGCCAGGTCCCCGGCACGGAAATCGTGCGCGGCGAGCGGGGCGCCAAGGAAGGGCAGGGAGACGAAGGCGGCGCCGGTCATCAGGACCGCGCGCAGAAGGGTGCGACGCATGGAAGGTTGCTCCGACAAGGGATGGAACAGCCCCGCGCCAGGCGGGGCGGGCTTCAGCCGAGGGTCGGAGCGACAGGCGGTGCGCGGGCCGGCGGCGGTGCACGCGCCGGCGGCAGGGGCGATGCGCCGGCGAAGGCAGCGCGGTGCGCGGCCAGCGTCGTCCAGGCCGGCATCGGCAGCACGAGTGGGGCCGGCGGCGGCGCATCCGCCGCATCGGGCAGACGGCACAGCGGACAATGCGACGCGGCCTCGGCGTCCGGCGCCTGCTCGGGCGCATCCGGCGCGGGCAGGCCGGACGGCAGGCACAGGCTTGCCCGCAGCATCGCGTCGAAGGCGGCCCTGTCCATTGCCGCGAAGGCCGGCAGCGGCGCCAGTAGCCGCGCCACCATGGCCAGCAGCACCAGGGCGGAGATCGGCACGCGCAGTTCGGCCCAGGCCCGCCTCATGCGGCGCGCGGCCCCCACAGGATGATCGCCGCGCCACCCAGGGCAACGGCACCGCCGATCAGGTCCCAGCGATCGGGCTCGAAACCCTCGACCACCCGCAGCCACACAAGTGTCGCCGCGATGTAGACGCCGCCATAGACCGCATAGGCGCGGCCGGCATGCTCCACCTCGACCAGGGTCAGCAACCACGCGAAGGCGATGAGCGCGGCGACGCCCGCGGCTGCCCACACCGCCGAATGGCCCAGCCGCAGCCACGCCCAGAAGGCGAAACAGCCAGCGATCTCCGCCAGCGCGGCCGCGGCGTAGATCGCGACCGTCCTCATCGCCGGGCGGGCGCCTCGGCGACCTCGATGCCGGGGATGCAGGACTGTCGGGTCAGCCAGGGCCAGGGATTCTCCGCGCGCCCGTCGCGGCGCAGCTCGACATGCAGGTTCGCCCCGGTGGTGCGGCCGGTGCGCCCCACCACGCCGAGGTCCTGGCCCGCCGCGACCGGACGCCCGGCCGCCACGCCGGGCGCGAAGCGTGCCAGGTGGGCGTATCGAGCGCGGGAGCCGTCGGCGTGCTCGATCTCGATCATCAGGCCGTAGTCGTAGTAGCGGCCGGCGAAGACCACCACGCCGTCGCTCAGCGCCACCACGGGCGTGCCGACCGGCGCGCGGATGTCCACGCCGGGATGAGGCCTGCCGTGGCGCAAGCCGAAGCCCGAGGAGAACTCGCCCGCGACCGGCATGGTCGCTGGACAGGGGGCTGCGAGCGCGGCGGACCCGGTGCCGAGAACGAAGGCGAGACCGAGGATCAGGGAGGGACGATGGATCATGGCGCGGTCCGTGCCTTGACCCGCTCCGGAAGGCAACCCCGGAGCCTCAGCCACGGGGCGCCGCGCCCGGCGGCAGCAGTGGGCGGATCAGCGCGGAGAAGCGCTCGAAGCTCTGCACGCCGCGATGCAGCTGCCCGTTGATCACGAAGGAAGGGGTCGCGTTGACGCCCGACTCGCGCTCGCCCTGCAGCCGCATCAGGATGATCGGGTCGGTGAAGCCGCGGTCGGTCATGCAGGCGTCGATCCGCGCCGCCGGGATCCCGGCGAGCGTGCCGGCGCGGCGCAGCCAGGTGCGCGCATCCGGGCTGTGCGCCCAGGCCTCCTTGTTCGCGTAGAGGGTCGAGATCAGCGCCTCGTATCGCTCCGGCCCGCCGCAATGGACCATCGCCGCCGCATCGAGCGCCACGCGGTCGAGCGGGAAGTCGCGCATCACGAAGCGCACCAGCCCCGGCTCGATGAAGGTCGTGCGAATGCGCGGGAAGATCGTGGTGTGGAAGTTCGCGCAATTGCCGCAGGTCAGCGAGTGGTACTCGATGACCGCCACCGGGGCATCGGCGCGGCCGATGATGCGCTCGCCCGGCAGCGGTCGCGGGGTGTCGGGGGCGGGTGCCGTCGGCTCGAAGGCCTGGGGCCCGGGCGCCTGGGCGAGTGCGGTCGCCGCCGGAACGACGAATGCGGCGGCAAGCGCCGCCCGGCGGGTTATGGTGTGGGACATGGGTGGTTCCTCCGGCTCTGGGATAGTGGTCATTGCGGCTGCACCTGGGGCGACGGTGCGCGAAAGCTAGTCAGCACCAGCAGCGTGACGCCGCAGACGATGGCGACATCGGCCATGTTGAAGGTCGGCCAGTGCCAGCCGCCGTAATGCGCGTCGATGAAGTCGGTGACCGCGCCGATGCGCAGGCGGTCGGCGATGTTGCCGATCGCCCCGCCGATGATGAGGCCGATCGCCGTCGCCTCGGTCCGGTTGGCCGCGCGCCGCAGCCAATGTAGCAGCCAGGCCACCACGGCGAGCTTGATGCCGACCAGCAGCCACACCGCGCCGGCCGCGCTGTCGGCGAACATCCCGAAGGTGACGCCGGTGTTGAAGCCAAGCCGCAGGTTCAGCACCGGCAGCAGCGTGATCCCTTCGCTGTAGGGCGGCCAGAGCGCTTCCAGCGCCCAGGCCTTGGTCGCCTGGTCGATGACCGCTGCGATTGGTGCCGCGATCAGGCCGAAGCGGCGCAGCGCGCGGGGGGCGGGCGTCGTCATCCCAGCCGAGCCAGCCATGGAAATGCCTCCAGGATCCAGATGGCGAGACGGGTCATCTCGCCGGTTGCGATGGCCAGGCCGGCCGCGAGCATGACGACGCCGCTCGCGACCTGCAGGATCCGCCCGAGCCGCCCGAGCCGCCGCGCACGAGCCATCGCTGCCGGCAGGTAGAAGGCCGCCAGCAGGAACGGCACGCCGAGGCCCAGCGCATAGGCGGCCAGCAGCCCGACCCCGGCGCCGGGTGTCAGCGCCGCGGCCGTCAACACGCCGGCCAGCACCGGCCCGATGCAGGGCGTCCAGCCGAAGCCGAAGGCGACGCCGATCAGCGTGGCGGAGACCGGGCCGCCGCCCTCGCCCGGCGGCCTGAAGCGCAGGTCGCGCATCAGCGGCGCCACGCGCAGCAGGCCCATCTGCACGAGCCCCATCGCCGCGATGAGCAGGCCGGAGACGACGGTGAGCTCGTAGGACCAGCGCCGCAGCAGCCCGCCGATCGCGGTCGCGCCGAGGCCCAGCAGCACGAACACCAGCCCGAAGCCCAGCACGAAAAAGACGGACAGGCGCAGCGCCCGCCAACGCTCGGCGCGCGCCGTGGCGAGGTCGGTCCCCGCCACCCAGGCGACGTAGCCCGGCACCAGCGGCAGCACGCAGGGCGACAGGAACGACACCAGCCCCCCGCCGAAGGCGAGAACCATGCCGAACAGGGTGAGGTCGATCGTCACGCGCGTCGCCTCCCGGCCAGCGCGATTCCCGCGAGCGCCGCGACGCCGATCGCGACAGGCAGGTCGCCAAAGCGCGCATAGGGCGTGCCGCCGGGCAGCGCCGCCGGCAGCGGCAGGTCCAGCACGCCTTCGGTCGCCAGCGGCAGCCGCGCGCGCTCGCGCCCCACCGCGTCGGTCACCAGCGAGATGCCGCTGTTCGCCACGCGAATCAGCGGCAGGCCGAGTTCGATGGCGCGCAGCCGGGCGGCCAGGGCGTGCTGGTAGGGGCCCCAGGAGGTGCCGAACCAGGCATCGTTGGTTACCGTCAGGATCCAGCCCGGCGCCGGACCTTGCGCCGGCAACGTGGTGGGGAAGATTGCCTCGTAGCAGATCAGCGGCCAGAGCGGCGGCAGCCCGGCCACGCGCATCGCCTCGCGAGGCGGGCCGGGGATGAAGTCCACCGTCCCGACGGTGATCTTCGGCAGATCCGCGAGCAGCCGGCGGAGCGGCTGGTATTCGCCGAACGGCACCAGCTGGATCTTGTCGTAGGCGGCGGTGATCGCCCCGGTGTCGTCGAGCGCGACCAGGCTGTTGAGCAGCGCCGGGCCGCCATCGTCCGCGATGGTCCGTCGCACCGCGCCGGTCAGCAGCGCGCCGCCCGGCGGGATGATGCGCGCGACCTCCGCGCGGATCGCCGGCGATTCGGCGAGGAGGTAGGGCACGGCACTTTCCGGCCAGATGATGTGGGTCGGTGCCACGCCATCCGCCGCAGGCGCGGCACTGAGCGCCAGCAGGCGGCCGAGGATGCGCTCGCGCTCGCCCTCGGCCCATTTCAGGTCCTGCGCGATGTTCGGCTGCACCAGGCGCAGCCGGATGCCTGGCGCGTCAGCGGGCATCGCATCGGCAAGCCGCGTTGTGCCCCAGGCCCAGGGCAGGGCAATGATGACCGTCGCGGCAAGCGCGGGCCCGACGCGCCGCTGCCGCACCGCCACGCCGGCCAGCACCGCGGCAAGCACGGCGAGCAGCCCGAGGCCATGGATGCCGACCAGCGCCGCCGCCTGCAGCCCGGCATCGCTGGCGCCCCAGGCATGGCCCGCGATATTCCACGGAAAGCCGGTCAGCACCGCGCCGCGCAGCCATTCGCCCGCGACCCAGAACGCGGCCAACGCCAGGGCGAGCGGCACGCCGCCCGCGCGGCCCGCCAGCAGCCGCGCCGCAGCGACCGAGCATGCGGGGAACAGCGCGAGGCCGGCGCTGAGCGCGGCCAGGGCCGGCAGCGCCAGCGCGCCAAAGCGCGCCGCATCCGCGCTGAACGCCTCGGTGATCCAGGACAGGCCGACCAGGAACGATCCCAGGCCGAACAACCAGCCAAGCACGAAGGCGCCGCGCAGGGACGCCGTCCGCTCAAGCTGGAACCACAGGCCGCCGAAGGCCACCACGCCGGCGGGCGCGATGTGCAGTGGCGCCAGCGCGATGGCACTGAGCGCTCCGAGCCCGAGCGCGGTGGCGCCATAGGCCATGCGGTGCGTCACGCGGCGGATTGGTCCGCGTGCCGCTTGCGACCGCGTCACGCACGCGCCGTCGTGGCGGGTCCGCGGCAGCACGAAGCCCTTCATGGCGCGGTGCAGATCAGCGCTGTCGTTCGGGGCCGGCCTTCCCATTGTCAGTGCCAATGCGCCCGGAGCGGCAGGACCACTGCGCCCGCGCGTTCGAAGCGCAACGTGACGCGGATTTCGTCGCCGAGCGCGAGCGGTGCCTGCAGGTCGCGCAGCAGAAGGTGCCGCCCGCCGGGCTCCAGGGCGACGACGTCACCGGCAGGGATGACGAAGCCCTCTGTGACGGCGCGCGCACCGCCGGAGGCGGACGGGTCTGGTTCACGCAGTTCCACGGCGGCCGCGCCGGACGACGTGGCGGAGAGCAGCCTGTCCGCCTCACTGCCCCGGTTGCGGATCGTCACGAACCCGAACGACAGGCGCTGGTCGTTGTCGGCGGCCTTCGCCCAGGCTCCGGTCAGAAGCAGGCCGCCCGCCTGAACATCCTGGGCCGCAGCCGGGCCCGACAGGATCAGGCGCCACGCGAGGAGGACAGCGGGCATCAGCCAGCGCCGCCCGGGAATGCTGCCGGGCGTCATACGGTCGCCCTTGTGCTGTTCCGCGCCACCCAGGGATCTACGACGAAGGACATCAGGCAGCATCCTTGGGCCTGGCAGGCGTCCAGCGCAGCAGCCTGAGCGCATTCAGCGTCACCAGGACCGTCGCGCCGGTATCCGCCATGATCGCCGGCCACAACCCGGTGATGCCGAGCATTGTGGTGACCAGGAACACCGCCTTCAGCCCAACCGCGACGGCGACGTTCTGCTTCACATTCGCCATGGTCGCGCGCGACAGGGAGACGAGTTCCGCCACCCCCGTCACGCGGTCCTTCAGCACGGCGGCATCGGCGGTCTCCAGCGCGACATCGGTGCCGCCGCCCATCGCCACGCCGACATTGGCCGCCGCCAGCGCCGGCGCGTCGTTGATGCCGTCGCCCACCATCACCACCGCGCCGCGCTCGCGCAGCTTGCCGATTTCGCGCAGCTTGTCGTCGGGCAGCAGTTCCGCCTTGGCGTCGAGGCCGAGCGAGATGGCGATCGCCTCCCCGGTGCGGCGGTTGTCGCCGGTCAGCATCACCGGGCGCACGCCGAGCGCGGTGATCGCCGCGATGCCGGCCGCGGCGTCCGCGCGCGGCTCGTCGCGCAGAGCGACCAGCGCGGCGACCGCGCCGCCGGCAAGCACGACCGACACCGTCTTGCCCTCGCCCTGGAGCCGGTCGAGTTCGGCCTCCAGCGGGCCGAGCGTGGCGTTCGACTCCCGCGCATGGCGCGGGCTGCCGATGCTGACCTGCACGCCATCGACCGTGCCGGCCACGGCGCGGCCGGGGATGGCCGACTGCGCCTCTGCCGCCGACACCGCGACACCGCGCGCCGCCGCCTCCGCCAGGATCGCCTTGGCGAGCGGGTGGGAGGAGCCCTGCTCGACCGCCGCGGCGAGCGCGAGCACCGCCTCTGCCGTGCGGCCCTCGGCCGGCAGCACGTCGGTGACGCGCGGACGGCCTTCGGTCAGCGT